>JANPOJ010000607.1:0-2244 GCA_031427935.1 Ilumatobacteraceae bacterium
GTTCGACGCCGGCACGCGAACCTCGTCGAACTCGACCTCTGATGCGCGGTCGGGCATCCCGTAGAAGTTGAAGACCGGGAGCGGCCTCACGACAGTCACCCCCGGCGTGTCCTTCGGGACCAGGATCATGGACTGTTGGCGATGCCGGTCCGGGTTGGTCGGATCCGATTTGCCCATGAAGATGATGATCTTGCACCTGGGGTCGGTCGCGTTCGTGGTGTACCACTTCCGGCCGTTGATCACGTAGTCATCGCCGTCGCGCGTGATCGAGCTCTCGATGTTCGTTGCGTCGCTCGACGCGACGGCTGGCTCGGTCATCGCGAAGGCCGAGCGGATCTCGCCGGCCAGGAGTGGGCGGAGCCACTGCTGCTGTTGCTCCGGGGTGCCGTAACGCGCCAGCACCTCCATGTTGCCGGTATCGGGTGCCGAGCAGTTGAAGACCTCCGGGGCGAGGTGCGATCTCCCCATCACCTCGCAGAGCGGCGCATACTCCACATTGCTCAATCCGGCGCCCAGCTCACTTTTCGGAAGGAAGAGGTTCCACAGGCCGGCCTCGCGAGCCAGCGGCTTCAGCTCCTCCACCACCGGCCAGACCGCCCACGGCCCGAGCTCCATCGACTCGCGAAAGAAGCGCGCTTCGTTCGGATAGATGTGCTCGTCCATGAACGACTCGAGCCGCTCGACGAGTTTTACGGTGGGTGCGGAATGATCGAAGTTCATGCTCTCTTCCAGAAAGGTAGGACAAATGAACGAGCGAGGCGAACGTGCGAGAAAACAAATCTGACGATGGAGTAGAAAACATTGGATGTTTGTGCTGAAATGACCGTCACCTGCGACTCGGGTGGTGGTCGCAGTTCACACCCCCGTGAACTCGTTCACGGGGGTCAACCTGGGGGGAATATGAAAACTCACAGCTCACATCCGAATCGAACGGTCAACCGACACGTCCGTCGCTCCGCGGTCGCATTGCTGGCCACGTGCGCGATCTTCGCCGCCGCATGCGGCAGCGACAAGAAGGCCTCATCTGACACCGCTGCCCCGTCCGGCACCGCCGCCCCAACCGGTAGCGCGGCAGCGCCAACTGGCGATCCGATCAAGGTGATGACGGTCACGACGCTGAACGCAGCAGGACCCACCTATCAGAACATTGCGAACACCGCGAAAGCCTACGAGAAGTACATCAACGCCCGTGGCGGTATCGCCGGCCGACCGCTCAATGTCACGGTCTGTGACGAGCAGTTCGACCCGGCCGTCGCAACGACATGCGCCCGGCAGGCCGTCGAGGACAAGATGGTCTCGGTGGTGGGTTCGTTCACCTTCTTCGCCGAGAGCATCGTTCCTGTGATCGCCGAGTCGAAGATCACGTGGTTCGGGGAATGCTGCCCGATCACACCGTCGGAGCTGACCAGCCCCGACTCGTTCCCCGTCGGGAATCAGCCGATGTACGCAGTGGGTGCGGTCTCTCAAGCCGTGAAGGATGGATGCAAGGCGATCAACGCGGTGATCATCGACGGTGCCCAGATCTTCATCCCGCCCATGGAGAATGCGATGAAGGCGCTGGGGATGAAGTTCGGCGCCGAGGTCATCCTGCCGCCGACCTCGCAGGACTATTCGGCCGAAGTCGCCCAGGCCACCGGTGGAGGCGCCGACTGCGTGGTCGCCGTCATCTCAGAGACGCCGTACACCACGTGGAACACCGCTTGGGCGCAGTCGGGCACCACCGCTCGCCAGTACGGTCCCCAGGGCAACCTCAATGAGGTATCGGCGAAAGGCGCCGAGGACGCGACCGACGGCGACATCATCGCCGGCATGTACCCCGACATCTCCACTGCTCCGTGGGCGGAGTACCGCAAGGCGCTCGACGAGGCCGCGCTCGACACCACCAAGCTCGATTACAACAGCCTCGGTGGCATGGGCACCTGGGCGGCGTTCGTCGCATTCACCCAGATCGCCGAAACGATCAGTGGCAACATCGATGCCGCATCGTTCTACGACGCAGCATCGAAGACGTCGAAGCTCGATCTGAAGGGCATGGTTCCGGTTCTCGACTTCACCAAGGAATGGACTGATGGGCTGAAGGGGTACCAGCGACTGTTCAACCGCAGCGTGGTGTTCAGCAAGCTCGACAAGGGCAAGGTCGTCCCGCTGACGACCGACTTCGAAGACGTCAGCAACCTGGCCATGGGCAAGGCCGGCTGAGCAACCCCCGAACGGCGGCTCGACTCGCGGACACCTTCGGGCGAC
>JANPOJ010000608.1:0-1955 GCA_031427935.1 Ilumatobacteraceae bacterium
ACTCGGACCAACCGTCGCCGACCACGATGTGGCCGGTGCCCTCCAACGCCAGGTGGATGGTGCGCGACAGCGGCTCGTCCGCCCCACCTTCGAACCGTGGGCCGAGCGGCTGGCCGGTTCGGAGCAGGTTGCGCACGACCCACGACGCGCTGATCAGCCCCGCCGCCGCGGTGAAGGCGCCGATTCGCTTGACCACGATGGCGCGCTCCTCGAACGTCCACGCCGACGCCGCAACCATCACCACGCCGGTAGCGACCAGCCCGACACCGGCGTAGCGGGTGAGGAACCCGATACCGGCCAGCAGGCCGCCGATTGCGGCCGAGCGCGTCGTCACTGGCCGCCTCGACAGAACCAGCAACATCGCCAGCGCGATGGCAGCGTACGGAGCCTCGCTCCAGACGACCGACGCCATGCGCACCAGCCCCTGGCTGGCGCCGAGCGCGAACGCGCCGACGATGGCGATGGCCGGTCGCACACGACGGCGAAGGAGCAGCCCCATCAGGGTGGCTCCGGTCGCGATCGACGCCGCACCGATCAGCGTGGCCCACATCAGGCTGCGGCCACCCGGCGACAACAGCAGCGGGTAGATCGGTCCGAAGACAGCGAGGGGCTTGTCGGTGAAGTCGGTCAGTCCGTGGCCGGAGCGCACGTGATCGGCCACTGAGAGGTAGGTGATCGAGTCGGGCGACAGCAGCGGGTCGTGTCGGGTGGCAGTGAAAACGAGGGCCGCGGCGACGCCTGCGACGACGAGGATCGCCCAACTCGGCATGTGCCAGATCGGCGCCGCTACAGGGGCTGGAGCGGTCGCGGCTTCTGGCACCTGCCGATTATGGTGCCCCACATGCCCTCGGTGCCCCTCAGCCCGGCGCTGCGCGAGCACGCCATCGCCTCGAAGGGGTTCATGCCGCCCGATGAGGGCGACGCGCTCTACGCCGCCGCAGTGGCGGCTGTGCAGTCCGTCGAAGCGCCGATGGTCGAGGTCGGCTCGTACTGCGGTCGTTCCACCGTGTGGCTCGGCGCCGCAGCGCGAGCGACCGCCACGGTGGTGTTCGCGGTCGATCACCACCGTGGCAGCGAGGAGAACCAGGCCGGTTGGGAGCACCACGATCCGTCCGTGGTCGATCCGCGGACCGGGCGGATGGACACGCTGCCGACGTTCCGATCGACGATCCACGACGCTGGGTTGGAAGATGTCGTGGTTGCGGTCGTCGGCCAGTCACCGACCGTCGCCCGGTACTGGACGACGCCGTTGTCGCTGCTGTTCATCGATGGCGGGCACGGCGAGCAGCCGGCGCGACTCGACTACGAGGGCTGGTCGCCACACGTCGCCGTCGGCGGCACGTTGGCGATCCACGACGTGTTCCCCGACCCCGCCAAAGGTGGCCGGCCGCCGTACGAGCAGATCTACCTGCCGGCCCTGCGCAGCGGCCAGTTCACTGAGATCAGCGCCGCCGGCAGCCTGCGGCTCCTCCGCCGCACCCACTGACCCGCATCCCCGGAGGTACCTGGTCGGGCGCGATATCACGCAACCGGCAGCAAGTGTCGCGCCCAACCGATCTGGTCGGGCGCGCTATCACGCCACCGGCGGCAAGTGTCGCGCCCAACCGGTCAGCCGAACTTGACGCCTTGGGCGAGGGGGAGGTCGTTGGAGTAGTTGATGGTGTTGGTGGCTCGGCGCATGTAGGCCTTCCAGGCGTCGCTGCCGCTCTCGCGGCCTCCGCCGGTGGCTTTCTCGCCGCCGAAGGCTCCGCCGATCTCGGCGCCACTGGGGCCGATGTTGACGTTGGCGATGCCGCAGTCGCTGCCGTCGGCGGCGCAGAACCGCTCGGCCTCGCGCACATCGGTGGTGAAGATGCTGCTGGCCAGACCTTGTGGCACCCCGTTCTGCAGGACCAGCGCTTCGTCGAACTCGTCATAGCCCAGCACGTAGAGGATGGGTGCGAACGTCTCGGCGG
>JANPOJ010000609.1:0-3639 GCA_031427935.1 Ilumatobacteraceae bacterium
GCCGACGACTCGATTGCCGGCCTCGCCGCCCAGGTGGACGAGACCGAAGCGGCACCGGTTCTCGCTGCTGCGCCACCCGCAGCCGCTCCCGAGCCGGCACCCGCGGCCGAGCCGGCCGTTCCCGCCGGTTGGTACGCGGACCCGTCGGGCCGGTACGAGCTGCGGTACTGGGATGGTGCCGCCTGGACCGAGCACGTGTCTCGCGCCGGCCAGCAGTTCACCGATCCCCCCGTCGCCTGACACCACGCCGGCTCCAGTGGAGCGCTTCGAGGCGCCCGTGTAGGCGCCGAACACTCCACAGATCTCACGCCGGTCACTAGCCTCGACCCGAATGCGCGCGACATCTGTTGGCCACGCCGGCATCCTCATCGACACCGTCGACGGCTCCATCCTGTGTGACCCGTGGTTCCTGCCGGCGTTCTTCGGATCGTGGTTCGTGTTCCCACGCAACGATCAACTCTCGCCCGAGCTCATGCAGCGCATCGAGCACCCGGATTACCTCTACATCTCGCACCTGCACGCCGATCACCTCGACGAGGCGTGGCTCGCGGACCACGTCGACCGCGCGACGACCGTACTGATCCCCGGGTACCCCACACACGAGCTCGAGCGAAAGCTCAGCGAGTTCGGTTTCGACAACGTCTTGCGCACCACCGATGGTGAGGAAGTGGCGCTCGGCCCGAAACTGCGCGTCGCCATTCACGTCGAGACCAGCATCACCGATGGCCCCGGCGGCGACTCGGCGATGGTCGTCAGCGACGGGACTGCCCGCCTGGTCAACCAGAACGACTGCCGCACCGACGACCTCGATGCGCTGCGTGCCCACGGCCCCGTCGATCTGCACTGGCTGCAGTACAGCGGTGCCATCTGGTACCCGATGGTCTACGACGAGCCACCACAGCGCATGCGCGAGTTGGTCGATGCCAAGGTCGCCAGCCAGTTCGCCCGGGCGATGCGGTACGTCGAGACGATCGGCGCATCCGCCGTCGTGCCCAGCGCCGGCCCGCCGGCGTTCCTCGACCCAGAGCTGTTCCGGTTCAACATGATCACCGGCGACGAGCTGAGCATCTTCCCCGATCAACGCAGCTTCATGACCCGCCTGGAAGCCGCCGGGCATCGCGGCATCCTGGCCATCCCCGGCACCGCCATCGAGATCAGCGCCGGCTCGATCACGGTCGAGCACCCGATCGCCGATGCGGAGGTCGCCGCGATCTTCGATCACAAGGACGACTACCTCCGCCAGTACCAGCACGACTGGATGCCGTGGATCACCGCGATGCACCGCAGTTGGGACCCGCCGAGCACCGATCTGCTCGCCACGCTGAAGGCGTGGTGGGAGCCGTTGCTGGCGATGGCCCCCGCACTGCGCAACGGGATCGGTCACTGCTGCCTGTTGCACGCCGGCAACCTCGGTGTGATCATCGATTTCCCCAACGGCGAGGTGCGCGAGTTCGCCGGCGAGGACTACGCGTTCCGCTTCGACATCCAACGTGAGCTCGTCGAGACCGTCGTTGCTCGACACGCCGTCGACTGGAGCAACGCCTTGTTCCTCTCCTGCCGGTTCCGGGCCTGGCGAGCCGGCTCGTTCAACGAGTACGTGTACAACTTCTTCAAGTCGCTCTCGCCGGAGCGCATGCGCCGCGCCGAGGCGGAAGCGCACCGACGCCTGGACCCGCTGCGCAGCGACCTGGCCGGGCAGGAGGTGCGCATCGGCGACTACATCGTCGAACGGCTGTGCCCACATCGTCAGGCAGACCTCAGCGTGTTCGGCGAGATCGACGATGGCGAGTTCGTATGCACGCTGCACGGCTGGCGGTTCGACCTGGAAACCGGTCGCTGCTTCACCGCTGACGATCGCCGGCTGCGCATCCGCCGCGCCGACAACTGACTCAAGGTCGGTCATCGACGTGCCGATACACGGGGCATGGGAAGGTCTCCGGGGCGCGACGACGGTAGGGGCCAGAAGCGGCACGGCGTGCTCGATCAGTGGCTGACCGTCCTCCAGTTCGACGCCGGGCAAGCACTGGACCTGAGCATCGTCGACGCCGCTGCCGAGGTCGTCGAGACGCTGCACACACGGCGACCCGGGCTACGGGGCGCGCTGCGCCGCATGGGCAACACGATGGGCGACCTCGGTTGGCCACTCGAGCAGCTCAACACGTGGATCGCCGAGTTGTCGGCGATGACCAGCCGAGCCCAGCGCACTGAACTGCGCTCGTTCGAGTCTGCAGCCGCACTGGCCGAAGGCTGGGCGGAGCGCTACGTGCGCGGTGCACACGCCGGCGTGGCCCTCGACGCCGTCACCGGGCTCGGCACGCCGACAGTGCTGCGGTTGCGGCTCGAGGAGATCTACCAACACTGCCGAGCGTTCGACATCACGCCGACCGACGCCTACTGCTTCGTGGTCGTCGATGCCGACACCGACGATCTCGCCCCGTTCGAGCGCGATGCCGTGATGATCACGACTTCCGGTGTCGTCGGCGATGTGTTCCACCAGGGTGAGACCGTGATTCGCCATCGCAGCCGGGTGATCGTGCTCGCCAGCAAGTCGGAGTCCACCCGTCATCGGGTGGAGGAGTTGCACGAAGCGCTGCAGGCGGCGCCGATCACACGGTCGGCCAACCCGGTCGTGTGGGCCGACGAGCTCCCCGCGTCGAAGATCGACATCGACCGCCATCTGCGCGATCTGGTCGGCTGACAGACCGACACGAAGTCGGGTCAGCTGTGCACCCACACGACGATGTGGAGCGGCATGAGGTTCTGATCCCAGATGAAGTCCATCGCTGCGGTGCTCAGTCGCACGCATCCGTGTGACGCCGGGTAGTTGGGCACGCTGGTCATGCCGTGCACGGCAATCCCACCACGGAAGTACTTCGGTCGGTAGATCTTGCCGAGGTCACCCTCCCACCACCCTTCCGGGCGTTCGCGCGTGGTGTGGAACAAGCCCTCCGGGGTGACGGCGTCGCCCGTCTCGATCTTGGTCGGATCGTTCTTGTTCGGCGCCTCGTAGGCGATGCCGCTGCCCGTCGAGGTGTTGAACGTCCACAGCGTCTTGCCGTCGCCGACGATGAACAGCAGTTGCTTGGCCTTGTCGACCTCGACGAGCGTGCCCGTGTCGGCCGAGGCGTGACCGCGCTCGACAAAGTTGGTGAGATAGTCAGCGGTCGACTGATCGACCAGGCCGCTGGCGGGCAGCCCGATGTACTTCTGGAACGCCATCACGGCCTGCTTGGTGGTGAAGCCATAGTTGCCATCGGTGCCGCTGTTCCAGAACCCGAGTTGCAGCAACCGGGCCTGGATGACCGCCGTCGCGGCACCACTGTGGCCGCCAACGGCCTCCATCGGCTGATCGGCTGGACCGGCGATCTCGACGTTCGTCGGCAGGGCGACGGTGGTGGTCGGGGCCTCGGTAGTCGTCGGGGCTTCGGTGGTCGTCGGGGCTTCGGCGTCGCCGACACGGGTTTCTTCGCTGGCCCAGACGATGTCAGGGTTGATTAGCACCAGCGGCTGGTCGCGGTTTTCGCTGATGTCGATGCACGGCCGCAGCGGTCGCCGGGGGTTTCTTCATCCCGTCCGACTGCACGAACGACTGTGGCTGCATCGTGTCGCAGGGGTACAACCTGGTGGGCACGAACCAGG
>JANPOJ010000610.1:0-3728 GCA_031427935.1 Ilumatobacteraceae bacterium
AGCGAGCCGAGATCATCCTCGACTTCTTCGCCCAGCACCTCGCCTCGTAGTGGGTCGATCTACTCCGCAGCGATCCAGGCGTCGATCAACATTCGGGCGATGGAGATCGGTGGCGGGATCGTCGGCAACGCATCGCGGCGTAACCACTGCGCGTCGACGATCTCCGTCGGATCGATGTCGATCTCGCCCGACTGCCACTCCGCAGTGAAGCCGACCATCAGACTGTGCGGGAAGGGCCACGGCTGGCTTCCCGAGTAGCGAACGTTCCCGACCTCGACGCCGACCTCCTCGCGGACCTCTCGAACGACCGCCCCCTCCAACGATTCACCCGGCTCGACGAAGCCGGCGAGGCAGCTGTACATCGGTCCCTGGAACTGCACGCCGCGGGCGAGGAGCGCCTCGCCGCCTCGTGTCACCAGCGTGATCATGGCCGGCGCGATTCGTGGAAATGCCAAGAGGCCGCAGGCCGGGCAGCGCATCGCCCGCTCGCCGGCTTGCTGCTCGGTCGGTGTACCGCACCGCCCGCAGAATTGGTGGGTGCGCGCCCATTCGACGAGCTGCACCGCCCGACCGGCCGCGAGCCATTCGACCTCGCTCGCCCGGCCGAAGAACGAGCGGAGGTCAACCGCCGCGCCGTCGGCGGGATCGTGACCATGCGGCACATCGATGCCCCAACAGGCCTCGTCGCCGAGCATTCCGAGGAAATGGGTAGGCCAGTCGTCGCCATGGCGAGTGTCGGTGACCCACACCGATGCACCGACCACGTGGAAGTAGCGATGCACCGACGCCGTCGGCGGGGCGGAGTGCGCTGGGGTGAAGGCCGGCATGACCCTCACCGTAGGTGCGCGCACGAATGATCTTCGAATGCCGCCGCATGCCGGCGATAGAACACGAGGGATGCACAAGATGCTGCTCTGCATCGCGGTGGTCGTCACCGCCTGTCGCGCCGGTTCACCACCGACGCCCGCAACGCCGACGGCGCTCGGCATCAACGCGACCATGCTCAGGGTCGTCGATGGCGACACGATCGACGTCACCATCGGCGGTCATCGTGAACGTGTGCGCCTGATCGGTATCGACACGCCCGAGACCAAGAAGCCGAACACACCCGTGCAGTGCTTCGGACCGGAGGCGACCGCCTTCACCAAATCGCTGCTTCCGGTCGACATCGGGCTCCACCTCGAACGCGACATCGTGGCCCGCGACGACTTCGGTCGCATGTTGGCGTACGTGTACCTCGCCGGCGACGGCACCTTCGTCAACATGACGATCATCCGCCAGGGGTACGCCCGTCCGCTGACGATCGCGCCGAACTCGACTCACGCCGACGAGTTCGTCGAAGCGGCGCGGGTGGCCGAGACCGACAACATCGGCCTGTGGGCCAAGTGTTCGGGATAGCCTCCGCAGCTGATGCCCACACTCGCCGAACGCCTCGGTTACGACGAAGACGCCAAGCTGATCATCATCTCCTGTGACGATCTCGGTGCCTGTCACTCGGCCAACATCGGTGTCTACGACTCCCTCCGCGTCGGCGTGGCCACCTGTGCCTCGATCATGGTCCCGGCTCCCTGGGCCAGGGATGCGGCCCTGCGGTATCTGCCCACCGACGACATCGGGGTGCACCTCACGCTGAACTGCGAGTACGAGGCATACCGGTTCGGGCCCATCACCCACGCCCCTTCACTGCTCAGCGGAGAGGCCGGGTTCCCCCGCCACATCGGTGACCTGTGGGAGCACGCCGATACCGAAGAAGTGCTGCGCGAGTGTCGGGCCCAGATCGAACGGGCGATTGCGTGGGGCATCGACGTGACCCACCTCACGCCACATCTCACCGCCATCACGCTGCGCCCCGAGTTCTTCGACGTGTACCTCGATCTGGCCGTCGAGTTCCGCCTTCCGATCCGCTTGCCGTCGACCATCAGCGCCGATCAGGCCGGGTTCCCGTTCCGTCTCCTCGCGGCTGAGGAAGGGGTCGTCTTCCCCGATCACTTCAACCACGACTGGCGCGCCGGTAGCCGCGAGCGGGTGTACGAGCAAGTGCGCACGCTGCTGCCGGGAGTCACCGAGATCCACGTGCAGCCGGCGATCGACACCCTCGAGGTCCGCGCGCTTACCGAAGCTGCTGCCGGATGGATCGATGACTACGAGCTGGTCACCAGCGACCCGCAGCTACCGAGGCTGCTCGCCGCCAGCGGTGCAACGCTGATCGGGTACCGCCAGCTCAGGGACGCGATGCGAGCCGGCTGATCACGGTCGAGGCATCGCCACCGCGCAGCACCTCGAACAGCGCCGCTGTCGATCCCGTCGATTTCAGCTTGCCCTGCATGAACGCCACGGTGGGGTCGAGCGCCGCATCGGCGGCCGCGATCGTCACGACCACGTCCGCACCATCGGGTCCGTCGATCGCCTCGTCGTTCTTGGCGAACGCCACTCGATATTGGATCGTCATTTCGACACCGACGCCCGGATCCCGGCGAAGAGATCGGTCTCCAACGTTCCCTCAGCAGGGGTGCCGACCAACGACCGGGCGAGGATCCAGTCCTCCCACGGATAGACGTCGGCCAGCTCTTCGTCGGTCAGCCCGAACCACCACGGCTCGTTGGGGTCGACCTGCGTAGCGTGGGCCCGCAACGCGCCGCTGCGTGCCCACAAGAAGTTGCCGACATCGAGCCGTGTGGTGATGCGGTGGTCGTGGCCGGGCCGATCGAGCCACTCCTGATCGAAGGGCGATTCGCCGCGGAGCTCGACCATCGCCTCGTGTACGGCTGTCAGTCGCGCCTTGGCCCACACCGAGTAGTAGAGCTTCTGTGGCTGGTATGGCTCGCCGTGCTCGGGGTACCACGTCGGGTCGCCGGCGCGCTCCCACGCCAGCACGGAGATGTCGTGCACCTTGAGGTGGTCGGGATGCGGGTACCCGCTCTGGTCGTCGCCGTACGTGATGATCACATCGGCGCGCTGGGCGCGAATGACCCCGACCAGCTTCCCGACGGCACCGTCGATGGGCGCCTGGTGGAACGAGTCGGGATGCTCGTTCGGGTCGGTGTCGACCATCCCCGAGTCGCGGTAGCCGAGCATCACGACCTCGTCGAACCCGATGATCTCGGCCGCCCGGGCAAGCTCGTCCGGGCGCAACTCGACCAACCGCTGCTTCTCTTCCTCCGGCGTCAGGCCGTGGAACGGCTGGCCGGGCTCGCGCAGCGCGGGGTTCTGCAGGTCGCCCTCTTCGCCGCCGGTAGCGCACACCAAGACGGTGTGCACGCCTTCGGCTTTGTACATCGCCATCGTCGGCGCGCCCTTCGACGCTTCGTCGTCGGGATGAGCATGCACGGTGAGCAGACAGAGCCGTTCCTTCACGGACGTGAACGCTATCCAGAGTGGCCACCGCGTAGGCTCCACCGTCGTGCGACGCCTTGTAGCCCTTCCGCTCTTGCTGGCTGTCCTCGCCCTGATCGCGGCGGGCTGCCGGCACGATGGCCGCGCGATGCGGCCCGCTCTCCCCAGCCAGAACGGCAGCGTCAGCACGACTGCGCCGCCGACAGCACCCGACACCGAGGACGATTTCTTGCGTGTCGCCAACCGCCATGGTGAATGGGCCAGAGCATGCGCCGATACGCCGGTCGCCCGGTTGTGAGATAACACCATCCAATCGACCTGTGCCGGCAACAGGATCACCATCAAGCCAAAACTTTGTTACGCCGGGAACAATCGGATGAACGAATGGGGCACCC
>JANPOJ010000611.1:0-3728 GCA_031427935.1 Ilumatobacteraceae bacterium
CGATCACCGGGTTGGCGCCCTGTTCGAACGGCAGCCTGATCGACACCCCGATCGACATGTCGCGTCCCGCGCCCTCCATGCCGGCCTGCATGATTCCCGGCCCGGCCCCCGTGACGACCATCCAGCCCGATTCGGCCAGACCCGCGGCCACTTTGCGCGCTTGCATGTACAGCGGATCGGCCATCTGCGTGCGAGCCGAGCCGAAGATGGTCACCTTCGGCACGTCGTGGAACGGGGCGAACATCTTGAACGCCTCGCGCATCTCTTCGAGGGCGGCGCTGGCGATCTTCAGGTCGAGGAGGCTCGGATGGTCGTCGAGCAGGGCAAACGCCGAGCCGAGCAGCTGCCCCGCCAGCCGGCGGTTGCGGCCGAGCTCCATCCCATCGAGCAGGTCGTCGATCTGCGGTGTCGTCACGATCGGAGTTCGGCGGCCTTCGTTTCGAGGGCACCGAGCAACTCGTCGAAGCTCTTCTGGAAGCTGGCGACACCTTCTCGTTCGAGCTTGTCGGCGACATCGTCGAGATCGACGCCGACCTCGCCCAGGGCCTTCCAGGCGGCGACCGATTCATCGAGGTCTGCGTCGACGCGTCGAGCCAGGTGCCCGTGGTCGGCGAACGCCTCGATCGTGGCATCGGGCAAGGTGTTGACGGTGTCGGGGCCGATCAGTTCGTCGACGTACAGCGTGTCTCGGTATGCCGGGTTCTTGGTCGACGTGCTGGCCCACAGTGGGCGCTGCACGACGGCTCCCTTGGCGGCAAGCGTCTCCCAGCGATGACCACTGAACGTCTTCTGGAACAGCCGGTAGGCCAGCTTGCCTTGGGCGACGGCGCCCTTGCCGCGGAGATCGAGGGCCTCTGGCGACCCGATGGCGTCGAGGCGATGATCGATCTCGGTGTCGACCCGGCTGATGAAGAAGCTGGCCACGCTGGCCACGGCCGAGAGGTTGGCCCCCGGCTGTCGGGCGTAGATCTCCAAGCCCCGGATGTACGCCTCCATCACGCTCTGATACCGCTCGAGACTGAAGATCAACGTGACGTTGATGTTGCGACCTTCGGCGATCATCGCCTGAATGGCGTCGACCCCCTCCGCAGTCGCTGGGATCTTGACCATCAGGTTCGGGCGGTGGATCTGTTCGTGCAGGTCGCGGGCCGCCTGTTCGGTGGCGGGGCCATCGTGGGCCAAACCCGGGTCCACCTCGACGCTGACGTAGCCGTCAGCGCCGTGGCTGTCGTGATACAGCGGGGCGAAGACCTCGAGGGCGCCGTGGATGTCGGCCAGCACCATCGCCCAGTAGTCGTCGATGATCGGGTGGTCGACCGCGGCCAGGGTGCGGAACTGCTCGTCGTAATCGGGCGAGCCTTGGATGGCCTTCTGGAAGATCGTCGGGTTGCTGGTGAGGCCGCGTATCCCCCGATCGACGAGGTGGCTGAGCTGACCCGACGTGATGTAGCCACGCTTCAAGTTGTCGAGCCACGGGCTCTGCCCGAACTCGTGGTACAGGTGGGCGAGACGATCCATGATTACCCCTTTGCCTGGGCCAGCCGAGTGGCAGCTGCCACCACGTTGGCCACGTTGATTCCCAACTTGTCCATCACCACATTCCCCGGTGCGCTGGCTCCGAAACGGTCGATGCCGATTGATTCATCCGCATACCGCTCCCAACCGAACGTCACTGCTGCCTCGACGGACAGCACCGGGAGGCCTGCCGGCAGCACGTCGTCTTGATAGCTGGCGCTCTGCAACGCGAACCGGTCCCACGAAGGCATGCTGACCACATTGGCACTCACCCCGGCCGCGGCGAGTTGCTCGGCGGCTTCGACGCAGAGCGACACCTCGCTGCCGGTGCCCACGAGCACGACTTGGGGATGATCGGCCTGGCGAACCACGGCTGCACCGGTCGCGACCGCCGAGCCGTCGGTGCACACCGTGACGGCCTGACGGCTGAGTACGAGGGCTGTCGGGCCGTGATGCGCCACGGCTGCCTTCCACGCCTCGACGGTCTCGTTGGCGTCGGCCGGGCGGATCACTTGCAGGCCGGGGATCGCCCGCAACGTGGCGATGTGCTCGATCGGCTGATGGGTCGGACCGTCTTCGCCCACACCGACCGAGTCGTGCGTCCACACGAACACGACCTTGGCGCCGCTGAGCGCGGCGAGACGGACGCTGGGTCGCATGTAGTCGAGGAAGACGAAGAACGTGCCGCCGGCGGGTAGCACGCCACCGTGCCGGGCCATGCCGACCATCGTGGCTCCCATGGCGTGTTCGCGGATGCCGTAGTACATCTGCCGACCGCCGGGATGATCCACCGACTGGGGCTCTTGCCCGGTCAGCTTGGTGCCCGTGTTACCGGTGAGATCGGCGGCGCCGGCCAGCAAGCCCGGCACGCCCTCCAACGATGCGTTGAAGGCTTTCTCGATCGCGACCCTCGTGGCGATCTTCTCGCCTTGGGCAAAGGTCGGCAGGGCGGACTCCCAGCCGGCGATGCCGGTGGCACCCCAACATGCGTCCCACACGGCCTCGTCCAGCGACGAAGCGACCTTGCGCTTCGACCATTGTCCGAATTCGGCACCGCCGCGCTCCGCGCTGGAGGTGCGGTAAGCGGCGACCAGGTCGGCAGGCGCCCAGAACGGCTCGTCGGGAATGCCCATCACGGCCTTGGTGCGGGCGACCTGTTCGGCCGTGAACGGGTTGCCGTGCGCTTCGTGGTGATCGGTGAGATCGGGGCTCGGTGCGGCGATGTGGCTGCGCAGGATCAGGAGCGACGGCCGATCGGTCACGGCCTTGGCGGCGAGGAGCGCCGCCTCGAGCCCGTCGCAGTCGTCGGCCATCTCGTCGAGGTGCACGACGTTCCACCCGTAGGCCTCGAACCGCATGCCGGCGTTGTCGCTGTACGCCAGCGCGGTGTCGCCGTCGATCGTGATGTGGTTGTCGTCGTAGATGCAGATCAGGTTGCCGAGGCGCTGGTGCCCGGCAAGCGAGGCAGCCTCGTGGCTGATGCCTTCCTCGAAGCAGCCGTCGCCGGCGATCACGAAGATGTGGTGGTTGATCACATCGTCGCCGAACTGTGTTCGCAGGCGGCGCTCGGCGATCGCCATGCCGACCGCGTTGGCGAACCCTTGGCCGAGCGGACCGGTGGTGACCTCGATGCCGGTCGTGAGCTCGGCCTCGGGATGACCAGGGGTCAGCGAGCCCCACTGCCGGAAGGCCTTGATGTCTTCGAGTTCGAGGCCGTACCCGCAGAGGTAGAGCATGGAGTACTGCAGAATCGAGGCGTGCCCGTTCGACAGGATGAAGCGGTCGCGGTCGGGCCAGTGCGGATTGGCGGGGTCGTGGCGCATGACCCTGCTGAACAGCACGTGGGCCAAGGGAGCCAGCGCCATGGCGGTTCCCTGGTGACCGCTCTTGGCCTGCAGCGGCGCGTCCATGGCAAACCCGCGGATCAACGAGATCGCGGCGCCTTCTTGCTCAGGGGTCAGTGTCGTAGGCACGAAACCGACTGTATCCCCGGTCAGGCCACAGGTGGCAGAAGGGTGAACGGAACAAGGTGCCATGGTCCCTTGTCGATGCGACAGTGAGCGAAGATCTGACCGTATTCGGTGAACTCCAACTCGCCCTTGACCAGCCGGTATGTGAACTTGCCGGGATCGACGGTGAACGGGCTGACGTTGCGAGCCGTGCGGCAGGGTAAACACCAGATGCGCGTAGGGCACCGGCAGCGCCTCGGCCAC
>JANPOJ010000612.1:0-5883 GCA_031427935.1 Ilumatobacteraceae bacterium
GGTCACCTCGCGTGCTACTGCACTACGGCGTCATGCACAGCACGTAGACCGAGCCGCTTGCCGTGCCGTCGCCGTTCCCTTCATCGTCAGCTCCGTCGTCGGATCCATCGTCGGACCCGTCGTGGGATCCGTCGCTGGATGAGGTCTTGGACCCATCGCTGGATCCGTCCGACTCGTCATCGGAGCCGTCGCCATCGTGCCCACCGTCGTCGTTGCCACTGATCTCGCCGAACCATCCGGTCGGGTTGTTGGCAGTCGAGCTCGGCTTGCTGGCACGAACCGACCAGCCGTCGGTGTCGGTGCTGACGCCGCCACTGATTGCGACGTCACCATCCGCACAGGTCGCCGTCGCGCTGCCAACGTTGGAATGCTCGTCCGCAGTCACATCGATCGGGGACGTGACGACCTTGACGCTGCCAACGCTTCCCGCTGGGCCGGCAGGGCCCGCCGGGCCTGCTGCTCCGGCTGCGCCCGGGTCACCCTTGGCGCCGGCGGGGCCAATCGGGCCCGCTGCGCCGGCGGGGCCAACCGCGCCGGCGGGGCCAACCGCACCGGCAGAACCGGAAAGACCGGCAGGACCGGCAGGACCGGCAGGACCGGCAGGACCAGCAGGACCAGCAGGACCAGCAGGACCGGCAGGACCAGCAGTTCCGGCTCCCGGTACGGGCGGCGAGCTGGCCTGGACGGCCTCGTAGTAACCCATGACATCAGCAATCACGTCGACCGTGCCGGTCAAGTTGTAGAAGCTCAACGTGCCGGACGCGGACAGCTTGACGTCGACCTTGTTGGGAGTCGGCGACGCACCGGCCAACCAGTTCATCTGCGAGATGACTGGCAGCGACGGAGCATCGCTCGGGAAGATGGTGAGGAAGCTGGCAACTGTCCCGTGGGTCACGGTCACGTTCAATGAGACGGCGAGAGCAGTTGTGGGGATATCACAGTTTCCATTGGCACCCCACACGTTGATGACGTACGTCTCCGCTGGGCCGAGCGGCGTGGCACGCGGCCCGACGTTGTCGGAAGTGTTCCGCATGTCCATCAAGCGGCAGGGCACGATCGGGACGAACCCCAGTTGCCCAGTCGCGCCCGCGCCGGAGGCCATCTGCACACCTCCTCCCAAGGTGCCGGCAACCAGTGCTGCGATCGCGGCGAAAGGAATTGTTCGCTTCATACGTCTCGTCTCCTATTCATCGACTCGCCTACATCGGAGCCAAGAAGGACGAAAGCGTCCTGGGTTGATGGAGGCTCGGCGCTAGTGGGTCGCAGCGTCGAGCGCTGCCGGCAACGACCGTAGCAGGCCCCGCCGACCCACTTGAGCAGGCTGTGCAAAGTTTCGAAGGATGACTGCTCGGACCAACTCCGCGTGGGAATTACTGTGCGCACGCGTGGGAGGATGATCATCGAGTGATTGGAGCAACGTGACAGACCATCTGGTACGAGTCACCTGCACGCACGATTGTCCGGACGCCTGCAGCGCGGTGGTCACCGTCGACGGCGATGGCCGCGCCGTCGAGATCACAGCCGACCGATCGCACCCGGTCACCGGCAGGCATCTCTGCGTGAAAGTCGACCGATATCTCGAACGGGTCTACAGCCCCGATCGCGTCCTCACGCCCCTTCGACGCACCGGGCCGAAGGGAAGTGGCGAGTTCGCCGCATGCAGTTGGGACGAGGCGCTCGACGAGATCGCAGGGCGTTGGCAACAGCTCTCTGGAGAAGTGGGTCCGACGTCGATCCTTGGCTACTCGTACCTCGGATCCATGGGATTGCTCGACGCGTTTGGGACCACCCAAGCGCTGTTCAACCGGCTCGGCGCAACCAAGCTGGAGCGATCGATCTGTGGACCGCAGTGGTTCGCGTTGTCGGGCATCACCGGTTGGCCATGGTCTGACCCGGAGAACCTGCCCGACGCGAAGATGGTCGTGGTCTGGGGCATGGACCCGGTCTCGACCTCGATCCACACGTGGGAACTGATCCGGCGCGCTCGCAAGCAGAACGGTGCCGAACTGGTGGTGGTGGATCCCTATCGCAGCCGCACCACCCGCTATGCCGATCTCCACCTCCGCCCGAACCCTGGAACAGACGGTGCGCTCGCCCTCGCAGTAGCCAATGTGATCTTTGGTGAAGGGCGCGAAGATGCTGCGTACCTCGCGGCCCACACCACCGACGTCGATGCCTACAAGACGGCGGTCGAACCGTGGACACCGGAACGGGCTGCGGCCGAGACGGGTGTCCCGGCGGCGGACATCGTCGAGTTCGCCCGTCGGTATGCGAGCGCACGGCCTGCAGCGATCCGACTTGGAGTCGGCATGCAACGATCGACCGGGTCCGGTTCGGCGTTGCGGGCCATCCAATGCCTGCCGGCCCTGACCGGTCAATGGCAGTGGCCGGCCGGGGGAATCGCCGGCGCGGTGTCGATCGGGCAAACGAACCTCTCGGCTCTCAGTCGCCCCGACCTCTCCCCCGCCGGCACGCGGCAGGTGAACATGATCCAGCTCGGCCGAGTGCTCACCGATCCGGCGATGGATCCCCCGATTCGAGCCCTGTACGTCTGGAACAGCAACCCGGCAGTCATCGCGGCGGACCAGCAGAAGGTCTTGGAAGGGCTGGGGCGAGACGATCTGTTCACCGTCGTCCACGACCAGTTCCTGACCGACACCGCCCGATACGCCGACATCGTGCTTCCCGCCACGACCATGCTGGAGCACCCCGATCTCGTCGGTTCGTGGGGGTTCTCCTACCTCTCGTGGAATGAGGCAGCGATCGACCCGGTCGGCGAGTCGAAGTCGAACGCCGAGGTGACCCGGCTCCTCGCAGCACGGTTGGGCTTCGTCGACGAGGTGTTCCAACTCGACGATCACCAGCTCATGGAACTGGCGCTGGCCGACTCGCCTGCAGCCGCGGCAGGCCTGGCATCTGATCGGCTCCGTGCGGAAGGGTTCGCGCGCGTCGGCCCGCCGATCGGTACCGCTGTCGCATCCACTTCCACCTTCGCGTTCTCCAACAACGCGCTTGCCGCGGCTGGGCTACACCCAGTCGCCGAGTACCGCCCACCTGCCCGCACGCCAAGCGCGTCGAGCCGGTACCCGCTACGGCTCCTCACCCTCAAACGTCACTACTCGATCAACAGCTCGTACGGGAACCTGCCGGTGATGCTCAACGCAGAACCGCGTGCGACAGCCGAAATGCACCCCGACGACGCCTCGGCACGAGCGATCGGCGCAGGTGCGGAGATCTGGGTGTACAACGACCTCGGCCGGATTCGACTGACGGCATCGATCACCGACGATGTTCCCGCGGGAACGGTGGCCATTCCCTTCGGTCGATGGGGCGCCGATCCAACGTCTGGCGGTGCGAACTCGCTCACCAGTGATTCCCTCGGTGACCTCGCCAACGGCCCGACGTTCTGCGACAACCTCGTCGAAGTCGAGCCCGCAGACTGACCATCAGAGGCACGCAGAAACCGCGGCACCGTCGTCCTTGACGGAGCGCGCGACCGGGGCGTACGTTGCCACGATGGCCTGCCGAGTGATCTGCTTCTCACGTCTTCTCGGGGCAGGTGGCGGTGATGTCGGTCGGATCGTTGCCGACCGTCTGGGCTACCGCCTGGTCGACGAAGAGATCGTGCAGCAAGCGGCGGAGTCGAGCGGCGTGTCGGTCGAAGAGCTCGCCGACGCGGAACGACGAACGAAGGTCATCGACCGTCTCATCTCCAATCTCACGGTCGCTGGGGGCGCCGCCGGCCTGATCGCCGGTGCAGGCGCAATCGACCTGAGTGGTGGAACCGACCCGAAGTCGTTGCGGGCGCTGATTCACAGGTCGATCCACGAGACCGCCGAGCGCGGTCATGTCGTGATCGTGTCGCACGCAGCTTCGTACGCACTCGGCGCACGCGACGACGTGCTGCGCGTGCTGGTGACGGCATCTGTCGAGACACGCGCTGGCCGGGCTGCGCAGGAGGGTTCGCTCGACACCAAGAAGGCTGCCAAAGCTGTCGCCGACAGCGACGCGCGCCGAGCTGCCTACCTGAAAACCTTCCATGGCGTCGGCGACGAATTGCCGACGCACTACGACCTCACGTTGAACAGTGACGCGCTGTCCATCGAGCTGATGAGCGATCTCGTCGTGCGCGCCGCATCGGATCGCTGAGCCGACGGATTCGGCGTTCGTAGTACGAAAGAGAGGCATCGAGACCAGACACGGAATCTCCGGTTGCACCGGATATTTCGTGACTGGCCTCACGATGGGGCGCGGCTGACGCGACTGGCTATCTCAGCCAGGGCCGAGCGGCAACGTGCTGTCCTGGCGAGGGAGCTCGATGAACGTGCGGCCCGGCTGAAGCCGGATGGGGCTGCCGTCGTCGGCGATCAGTGCAAACGGATCGTGAATGTCCTTGCGAGTCCAGCTGCCGTGGATGTAGTTGCCGCCGGTGAAGACGAACGCCTCACCGCTACCGAGCGTCTGCGCGTCGGGGCTGCCGGAGATTCCCGGGGCGTACTCCATCGCCAGCACGACCACGTTGTTGGTGCTCACCTGACCCGAGTTGCGGTCCATGTGCCGACCGCCCTCCATCCTCCGGTAGTACACGGCGTCCTTCGCGTTCCAGTCCCAGCCGACATCGATGGAGTCGAGCTTTGCCGTCACACCGGCGCTCGGCGTGCCCGCCGCGGGCGCGCCCGGCTCGCTGTAGGCGAACTGCTGCTTGGCGGGTGGCGCGAACGGTGGCGTCTGCGTGTACAGGGCGGCCGTGTTCGAGTAGAGGTTGTGAGGCACCTTGCGATCCGTGGTCCGGTGGTACACCGCCGCCCGGCTCGGGCCGATGTTGACCAGCTCGCTGTTGTTGATCTGGTCGGTCACCGTGGCGTTGCCACCGCTCCACGCGAACAGCGGATGGTCGAGGGCGGTGAACAGGTCGACGTCTTGGTGCCGACCGGAACGGATCGGTCCGACAGGATCGCTGTCACCGCTCTGGTACACCATCGCGAAGCGCGTGATGTGGTCGTTGACGATCTCCTCGAACACCAGGTCGGCCTCGTTGAACCCGCTCTGCGGGCGCGCCCCGCCGGCGTTGTCGATCTTGACGATCAGCGCCGGGCGAGCAGCGACGACCGGATCCGGGTTCTTCACTCCCGTCAACGGGTAGACCGGCTCGGCCGGCACCGTCGTCGTGGTCGCCGCCTCCGTGGTGGTCGTCGCCGCCTCGGTCGAGGTGATCGCATCCTCCGTGGTCGTGGTCGCCTTGGTGATCGTCGTGGTCGTGACCTCGGTGGTGGTGTCGGCCGAGGTGCTGTCGCTGCTGCAGGCGGTAGCTGCTCCGACCAGGGCGAGCAGGGCGAGGGCGGCGCCGAAGCGGCGGCCCGCCGCCTGCCGCGAAGGCTGTCGAGAGGGGTACGCGGGCGTGATCGATCGCAGTGAATACATGGTGATTGCAACTTCCAAGGAGCTGGGGGGAACACAGATGGGGAACGCGAGGCGTTCCGACACGGTCCATTCTGCCCACTGTGGTCGACCGATTCCCGTCACCCTCGCGATTGCCCCACGCGACGGGCCCGCCCGCAACGCCACCAAACCGGTCGGGTTCTGACCGGTTTTGAAGTTCAGAATGGCCTGTATGAGTTCACCCAGTTGTGTAACGGATCGCGCCGTCGCCGGACTGATGCAGCATGGCCACCGCTGAGCGAGCACGACCGGTGGACGACCCGATCGAGCAGGTTGCGTTCGTCCACCGCCCCCATGGGCACCCAGTACTGAGCCAACCCCCAACTCAACCGAGGAGCACACATGTCCCCCACGACAGACACCCTGCCGATCACGATCGACGTCCTCCTCGGACCCGACGAGTGGAATGCCGGACTGCGTTCCGATGCGCTCGCCGGTCTGACG
>JANPOJ010000613.1:0-2660 GCA_031427935.1 Ilumatobacteraceae bacterium
CGTAACTCGCAACTGGCCATCGCCGCAGGTTTCGACGCGCTGCGCGACGCCGGGATCCCCTTGATGATGCGGTACAAGACGACCCACATCGGCACCCACTTGCCCGAGCGCTGGGGACTGCCGGACGAGCTGCGCGACGACACTGGCGTGATCTTCGCCTCCGCCTTCCCGGGGATCGAGGAGTTCGCCACGGATGCCCACGACTTTGCCACCGACCAGACCCGTCGCGAAGAACGCGCCGAACTGGAAGCCATCCGTGTCCGCGTGGTCGAGGTCGAGGGAGCCGCTGTGGCTCTCGACGAGATCGACCGGCGGCTTCACGACCTCGGCAAGTTGATCGATGACGAGCCGTACCACTTCAACCGCCGCTTCCTTCTCCGCGTCCTTTCGATGGGGCACTCCCAATTCGCCGACCTGATCGGCGCCCGTGGACCCAACACACAGATCAACTCGGCGTGCGCCAGCACCACCCAGGCCATCGCCGTAGCCGAGGACTGGATTCGCGCCGGTCGTTGCCGTCGCGTCGTCGTGATCGCCGCCGACGACATCACCTCCGACGCCCTCCTCGGATGGTTCGGCTCCGGGTTCCTCGCAACCGGGGCAGCGGCCACCGACGACGACGTTGCCGAAGCGGCCCTGCCGTTCGACCGCCGGCGCCACGGAATGATCCTCGGGATGGGCGCCGCCTCCATCGTGGTCGAGTCTGCCGAGGCGGCGCGCGAACGCGGCTTGCAGCCGATCTGCGAAGTGCTGGGCACCGTCACCGCCAACAGCGCGTTCCATGGCACTCGGCTCGACGTCGACCACATCGGCGACGTGATGGAGCGATTGATCGCCGGGGCCGAGGCGCGCAGCGGCATCGACCGCCATGCAATCGCTCCGGCGACAGTGTTCATGTCGCACGAGACCTACACCCCGGCGCGAGGCGGCAGCGCGTCTGCCGAGATCTTTGCGCTGCGGCGGGTGTTCGGCGCGGACGCGGATCGTGTGGTCATCGCCAACACCAAAGGGTTCACCGGCCACGCGATGGCTGTCGGTCTGGAAGACGTCGTCGCCGTGAAGGCACTGGAGACCGGGATCATCCCACCGGTCGCCAACTATCGCGACCCCGATCCAGAGCTCGGCCCGCTCAATTTGTCGAAGGGCGGCTCACACCAGGTCGAGTACGCCCTGCGACTCGCCGCCGGCTTCGGCTCCCAGATCTCGATGCTGCTGCTGCGACGAATCCCACCGCCAGATGGTCGACGACGCAGCCCCGATGAACTCGGCGCGACCTACCGCGTCACCGATCACGCGCAACGCGACAGCTGGTTGGCACGGATCAGCGGCGACGCCGCCGCCGAACTTCAAGTTGTGCACCGTCGGCTGCGGCTCGTCGATCATGGTCCGGCCTCGATGCCGCCTGTGCCCGCACCTGCAGCCCCCGCCCCGGTCGCCCTCGTGCTCCCGTCGGTCCCGGTCGTCGAAGCGCCTGCCGTCGTCGCCGCGCCACCAGCCGTGTCGATCGACGCCATCGCCGCCCGCATCGTCGCCCTCGTCGCCGAACAAACCGGCTACCCAGCCGAGATGCTCGCCCCCGACCTCGACCTCGAAGCAGACCTCGGCATCGACACCGTCAAACAAGCCGAACTGTTCGCCACCATCCGCGAGGAATACGCCATCCCCCGCGACGACAAACTCCAACTCCGCGACTACCCAACCATCAACCACATCCTCGGCTTCGTCCGCGACCGCACCCAACCAACCACCGCACCCATCGTCGACACGCCAGCCGTCATCGACACGCCAGCCGTCATCACTGCGATCGCCGATGCCTTCCCGCGTCGCGTTCCACGCGTTGTGCTGAGGCCACCGATCGAGCACTGCGCGCCGACTGGAGTCACGCTCAATGCAGCGAGCCGTGTGATCGTGATGGCCGACACCTGTGGGGTGGGTGCCGCGCTCGTCGAATGCCTGCATCAGCGCGGCGTCGAGACTCTTCTGGTCGACGACGCCCCGAACACCGAGGATCTCGTTGGACGGCTGGCATCATGGCGCGAGGCGGGTTCGATCACGGGCATGTACTGGCTGGCCGCCCTCGACGACGAGGGACCGCACGCCGCGCTCGACACCGACGCGTGGCGCGAGGGCCTTCGACTACGGGTCAAGTTGTTGGCGGGAGCCATGCGCGAGCTGTACAACGACGTCGCCGCGCCAGGCACGTTCCTGGTCACTGCTACACGATTGGGTGGGCAGCACGGCTACGGCCCGGAAGGTGCTTCTGCGCCGATGGGCGGAGCGGTGACCGGCTTCACCAAGGCCTACGCCCGCGAGCGCGCCGATGCCCTGGTCAAGGCGGTCGACTTCGCCGTCGGCGACGACGCCCCCATGATCGCCGAGCAGCTGGTCGCCGAGACGCTCAACGATCCCGGCACGATCGAGATCGGTCACGCCGGCGGAGGGCGTTGGACCATTGCACTTGCCGACCGACCCGCAGTCGACGGCGGGCCGGAACGGTCGCTCACACCCGAGAGCGTTTTCGTGATCACCGGCGCGGCCGGCAGCATCGTGTCGGCCATCACCGTCGACCTGGCCACACATGGCGGCACGTTCCATCTCCTCGACCTCATCGCCGAACCCGACCCGGCCAATCCCGATCTGGCGAGGTCTGTCACCGATCG
>JANPOJ010000614.1:0-1877 GCA_031427935.1 Ilumatobacteraceae bacterium
CTCTCCGAGATGCTGCTCGCGCTGGACTTCAAGCTCGGACCCACGAAGGAGATCGTACTCGTCGCGCCGCGTTCCTCGCCATTGCGATGACGGGGCCGGGGGAGTTGGTCCCACCATCGCGATGGTCTGCCATCACCGGGCTCCGGTGGCGTCGGCGACGGTTGGAACCGCCACCCAGCTTTCCTTCGCCGAGGATTCGGTGATGGCGTCGCAGATCAGGGCGATCTGGTAGCCGTCGCCGAAGTCGGGACTGACCGCCGTGCCGTTGACGATGGCCGTGCACAAGTCGTAGGTCTCAATGATCTTCGTCTCGCCGTACCCAATGCCGAGCGCGGGGATCGGCCACAGACCATCGCCGTACGGATGGCTTGGTCCGGTGAATACGGTGCGAAAGCCGCGCCGATCACCGGGGTCGCCGCCGTCGCCCGCGAAGCACACCTGCAGTTGGTCACGCTGCTCGTAGTCGAACAGGATCGAACCTTCGGTGCCGTGGATCTCGAAGGTCAGGTAGTTGTTGCGACCCCATGCATTTCGGGTGGCCTCCAACGACCCGACAGCACCGTTGGCGAAGCGCAGCAGGGTCATCACTTCATCGTCGACGTCGACGACTCCCTTCGGTCCGGAGGCGTTCTTGTCGGACGCGCCGAGCTTGTCGGCGCCACCGCTCTGTATGGGACGCTCGGGCACCCAGTTGGTGAGCACCGCGTTGACCGCGCTGATGTCACCGACCAGGTAGCGGGCCAAGTCCATCACGTGGGTGCCGATGTCGCCGAGCGCACCCGATCCGGCAACGGACTCGACGAAGCGCCATGACAGCGGACTATTTGGATCGGCCGACCAGTCTTGGAGGTAGGTGCCCCGGAAGTTGAGGACCTTGCCGATCGCGCCCTCTTCGATGTACCGCTTGGCCAAAGCCACCGCCGGCGTGCGGCGATAGTTGAACGCCACCATGTGAACGATGTCGGCGTTGCGGACCGCGTCGTACATCGCCCTCGCTTCGCTGCTGGTGCGGGCGAGCGGCTTTTCACAAATGATGTGCTTGCCGGCGGCGGCGGCGGCGATGGCGATTTCGGCGTGAGCATTGTTGGGGGTGGCGATGTCGATGATGTCGATCGACGGGTCGTCGACGATCGTACGCCAATCTGCCGTCGATGACTGGAAGCCGTAGCGGGCCGCGGCCTCGATGGCAAGGTCATCGCTGACATCAGCAATGACCTTGCGCACGGGGATGGCGGGAGCGGGCCAGAAGAACATCGGCATGGCGGCGTAGGCGAGTGAATGGGCCTTGCCCATGAAGCCTGCGCCTATCAGACCGACGTTGAGGGAACGGGGCTCGGTCACGTCGATCAGTTCTTGAATGCGCCGGCGATGTCGGCCGGGGCGTCCTGGAAGTAGACGTCCTTCCACGACTGCAACACGTTGTCGTGGTCGACGGCGAGGGCAGGCAGGGCGACGTAGTCGGGAGCGGTCTTGCCGAGCAGGCCGTAGGCGCCGAGGTCGGCCTCGGTGATGCCCGCTTGGTAGGGCCGCTGGGCGCCGAGGCCTTTCACCTGACCGTTCTTGGCCATCTCGATCGCGACCGGCTTGCCCAAGTCTTCGGTGATGACGATCACGCCCTTGCGGTTGTTGGAGTTGATCGCTGCGAGCACACCTTCGGCGGGCGTGTCCCACACCGCCCAGATGCCCTGCAGGTCCTGGTTCTTGGCGAGGATGGCGTTGGTCGCGTCCTGGGCGAGAGTGGCGAAGTCGGCACCGTCGATGCCCTTCTCATCGACGATCTTGATGTCGGGATAGTCGGACTTGATCGTGTTCACGAAGCCATCGTGACGCTGTTTGGTGACGAAGAAGTCAGCACCATGGAAGACCGTTGCGATGTT
>JANPOJ010000615.1:0-8911 GCA_031427935.1 Ilumatobacteraceae bacterium
CGAGTCGAGCAATCACAACGACCGGCTCAATGTGGCGTTCAACCGAATCGTGGCCAATGGTGGCACGAACCTGGCGGGTGCACTCGGCCTGTTCGCTGGCAGTGATGGATACACCGTCACCGGCAACGACTTCTGCGGGAACTTCTCTGCAGAGTACGGCGGGGCCATCTCGCACTACGGGCTGTCGCCGAACGGCAACATCTCCAAGAATCGCATCTACTACAACCAGGGGTACGACGAGGGTGGCGGCATCATGATCGCCGGCGCACTCCCGGCCAACACCAGCCAGCTCAGCTTCGGCGCTGGTCCCGTCACGATCGACAGCAACACGTTGATCTCCAACCAGTCGAACGACGACGGTGGCGGCATCCGATTCCTGATGGCGGGGAACTTCCCCGACCTGGTCGAGAACAACATCATCGCCAACAACCTCTCGACCCACGAAGGTGGCGGCATCGCACTCGACGATGCTCCGAACGTGACGCTGGTCAACAACACCATTGCGAAGAACATCACGACTGCCACGGCGGCTACCAACGGAGCAGTCGGTGGCATCAAGCCGGCCAACCCGGCTGGTCTGTCGACGGGTTACAACTCGACGGGCCCGGGCGGGCTGCAGGGCACCTTGCCGTTGGGATCGCCGCTGTACTCGGAGCCGAAGATGTTCAACAACATCTTCGCCGACAACCGTGCCGGCTGGGCGATCCTGCCCAGCACGGTGAACTTCAACCAGAGCGCCATGCACGGCATCGGTGATCCACTCGACACCGACCCGATCCAGCGCTGGGACATGGGTGTTGTCGGCGGAACTGGTGCACAGCTGCACCCGACCAACAGCGTGTTGAACTCCAGCCCGACGCTGACGAACGCCACATCGGCGGGTGATATCGCCTCCAGCCCGACGAACATCGTCATCCCGGGCAGCCTCGACGGAGCCACGGCCTCGGTGGCGGCCGGCGGCGTCGGTTTCGTCAACCCGCAGGACTTCCTCATCGACAGCCTGATGTGGCGCAACAACACCAACGCCTCGTTCCCGGTGATCGTCGCCCACGTGGTTCCCGTGAACCTGCTGGCCGACTACCACCTGGCCGGGCAGACGAGTCGGGGTTACAACCTCGGAGCAGCCAGCAAGGCCGGTGGAGTTCCCTCGGTCAACACCCCCGCCCCGACGCACGACATCGACAGCGACGTCCGCCCGGCGGGCGGTGCGTACGACAGCGGTGCGGACGAGATCAGCAGCAACGTCACCGGCAACCTCGAAGTGGCCGTCAACGGTCCTGGCGCAACGGTGACCCGCGGACAAGCTCTGCCGTACGTCATCACCGTGACCAATGCGGGTGCGTCGGCGATGCAGGAGACGTTCAGCAGCTCGCACACGGGGACGTTCGCCGGTGCGGGTGGTTGGACATGCGCCACCACAGGTGCCGGAAGCAGCTGTGGCGGGGCGACAGGCCTCGGCGACATCAGCAGCCGGGTGATCACGGTCGGCCCAAGCGGGACCGTGACGTTCACCTCGACAGCTCGCGCCGTTCCGAACAATGCCATCTTCGGTTCGACCTTCAGCGTGACCGGAACGTTGAACCCCAACGTGGTCGGTTTCATCGACGCCAACGCCGCCGACAACACCTCGACGCTGTCGAGCTCCGTTGTCGCCCGTCTCAACCTGTCGCTGAGCAACACGTTCAGCGTCGTCGGCGCGTCACGACGGTTCACCGTCGTGACGACGAACAGCGGCGCGGACAGCGCGACCGGCGTCGGACTCTCCGACCCACTTCCGGCGGGCATTGCGTTCAGTTGGAGTTGCGCTTCGACCGGCGGCGGGACCAACTCCACGAACTGTGGTGGCAGCACGACTGGCACTGGCGCAATCAGTCGCAACGTGGTGGTACCGAGCGGGGGGAGCGTGACGTTCACCTTCACGGCGACCCGCAGTCCCGCCGGTCCGGCGGCATCGGTGACCAATGTGGCCACCGCGACCGAACCGGCAAACAGCAATCAAGCAGCCGTCACCAACAGCCCGGCCTCAGCGACGGGGGCCATCTGATGAATCGGCGGACAAATTCGGACGGAACGAAGGGACACAAGATCGTGACAAGCGGAACTGAGAACGAGCAGGGAAGGATGGCTGCCCTCGTCGGGCGACGGAAGTTCCTGGCCCTCGGCGGGATGGGTGCAGCGGTGTTGGCCAGCTCGGCCAGCGTGGCGGCGCTCGTGCGGGCGGGAGGTTCCAATCCCTCACCGCGCAGCCCGTTGCCCGTTGGCCTCGACCCGATTGCCGGACGGGAGCCCACGGCCGAGTTGGCCGCAACGGCAGCACCCGGCGGAGTGCGGCACCTGGCGTTGGTCGGCACCGACGGTTGGGTCTCCATGCCGAGCGCGGCGAACAGCTTCGTCGGTCCTAGCAACGGAGCCGCCTCGATCGTTCCCTACTTCCCGGATCCCTTGGCCGACCCGGCCAACAAGACGACGTACGCCTTCTGCTTCCGCAACGTGACTGGCCTCGACCAGGCCACGGTGTCGGCTCAGAAGGGCCACACCCAAACCTGTGCGCCGCTGTTCTATTCGACAGTGGGCGAGGAGATCTGGGTGAACCTGACCAACCTCGGCCTGGCCCTCAGGCCGGACCTGGTCGACGGCCACACCCTCCACTGGCACGGCTTCCGCAACGCCATCCCGTTCTACGACGGCGTGCCGGAGAGCTCGATCGCCGTGCCGATCGGGCGCAACTTCACCTACGTCTACCGTCCCAAGGACGCCGGCACGTACATGTACCACTGCCACTTCGAAGACGTCGAGCACGTCACGATGGGCATGCACGGCATTGTCTTCGTCAAGCCTGATCCGGCCGACATCGTCGGTCTCGGCGCCGGACAACAGAAGGCTTACGGAACGGCCGACGGCGACGCCACAGGTGAGACCGCCTACGACCGTGAGTACGCGATCATGCTTAGCGAGGTTGACACCCGGGCCCACTTCAGCGATGCCCACATCCAAGCCACCGACTGGACCGACTTCCACGCCGACTTCTGGACGATGAACGGTCGGGCCTATCCCGACACGCTCGAGCCCAACGGGGTTCGTGACGACGCCGGCCAGCTGTACTCGGTGCGTGACGGCGGGATCGATCCCGGTACCGGCAACGCAATCCTGACCCGAATCGACGACGTCACCAGCGACGAGTCGCGTTTGTTCAGCCAGCCGTTGAGCTCGCTGGTGCAAGCTGCACCGGGTGAGCGGATCCTGATCCGTTTCGCCAACCTCGGATTCCTCGATCACTCGATCGTGTTCCCGGGGCTCGAGGTCGACGTGCTCGGCCGAGACGCTCGGTACGTTCCGGACAGCGCGCAGCGGACTGCGACCGACACGATCCAGATCGGTCCTGGCGAAAGCCGCGACGTGTTCTTCACGGCCCCGGCTGCCGGAACGTATGCCTTCTACGACCGAGGCCTGTCGCACTACACCGGTAGCGCCGACGGCCGTGACCAGTGGGTCGGCGGGTCGCGAAGCGAGATTCGGGTCTACGACTTGCTCGCACCCCAGGTCAAGCCCGGTGGCTGGGCCGGCGAACTGGAATGGCACGGCGAGTTCCCCTTGAAAGCGGTTCACGCCGCACCGGTCGTGACCGTGGCGGGCCATCGGGTCACCACCGGGTCACTCGCCAACCGCAGGAAGTTCATCGACGGCACGATCACCATCGACGGCAACATCCCAGGCACGGTCCTCGGCAACCTCTGGTACGCCAGCACGCCGCCGAACACCGCGTCGGCCCCGCCGATCGGGGACCCCCGTTGGGTCTCGGCCACGTTCGTCGCCGGACAGCCAAACACCTTCAACATCCGGGTCGGCGGCCCGAACGCACTCGCCAGGAAGTACTGGGTCCTGGCCCAGGACTCCGGTGGCGTGTACAGCAGTAACACCAACTCGGCGACGATCTGAGACGGACAGACACATGAACAACGACAAGATCAAGGACGGGGACGCAATGAGCGGGAACCAATCGATCGGTGCACGGCGGCGCCGCAGGACCACGACGGTTGGCTGGCTCGGAGCCGCGGGCCTGTGCGCCGGCGCCGCTGTGCTCATCCCACTCAAATCCACTGGGCACGCCCAGGCGGCGTCGGAGAGCGAGGGGATGGTGTGCACTGGTGGCACCGTCGACCCCGGCACCGGCCATCGCCAATTCAACGTGACCGCCACAGACGGCTATACGAGCGAACCGGATGGCAACGCCATCTACAACTGGGGCTTCACCGCCAACGGCGATGTGTTCCAGTTGCCCGGACCGGTGTTGTGTGCAAACCAGGGTGAGGTCGTCGACGTGATCCTGACCAACGCCCTCCCGGTTGCCACCTCCATCCAGTTCCCCGGTCAAGAAGGCGTGACCTACGACGACGGCGTCACGAGTGGTCCGGTCGGCCCGGTGGCAGATCCTGCCGGCGCCCTGCTGTCGCTCGTGCCCGAGGTCGCTCCGGCGGCCTCGATTGCCTACACCTTCACGGCGAGCAACGCGGGCACCTACGTGTACGAGAGCGGTACGGACCCGCAGCTGCAGGTGCAGATGGGCCTGTTCGGCGCCATCGTCGTGCGGCCCACGTATCAGGGCTCGCCGATCACGGTCTCGGGTGCCGACATCTTGGGCATCCCGAACGACGGCGATACCGACAATGCCGGCGCCGGCATGTCGGGAGCCGAGGCCGATGCCGCGGCGCTCACAGCAGCCTGCGCATACGCCAGCACCACCGACGCGAGCAAATGCGATCCTCTGGCGATCTACAACGGCAGCCGGGAGAACATCCTGATGCTGTCTGAGATCGACCCTGGCCTGCACAGTTTCATGGAGCAGCACAAAGCGATCCCGGCCAACCTCAATTGGAACGCCTATCCCGGCGCCTACGAGGCGCACTACTTCATGATCAACGGCCGATCGATGCCCGACACGCTGGCCCCGAACAACGCTGCGTGGATGCCGTCCCAACCGTACGGCGCCATGGCGCACGTGCAGCCGTGGGATCCCCACACCAACCCGCTCGACATCATGCTCCACTACATCGGGGTCGGTGTGACCGGGTATGACTTCCACCCCCACTCCAACCACGAGCACGTCATTGCCGAGGACGGCGCCCTGATGAAGGGCAGCACCGTCGAGAACGCTCCCACGGGCAACGACAACACCGAGGAGAAGTTCAACATCATGGTGGCCCCCGGGTCGACCGTCGATGCCACCTTCCGGTGGACGAACGAGGAGGGCTACAGCAACACCGACGGGAATCGCCTACCGGCCGCGTGGCCGCAGGGCCTCAATCTGCAAGAAGGTGACTTCTGGAGTGGCTCGCCGTACCTCGGAGAGAGCGGCCAGTTGAACCCGGGCATTCTCGGCAAGACCCAGTGCGGCGAGTACTACCACGTCGCCCACAGCCACGACCTGACTCAGGCGACGAACTACGGCATCACGTTCGGCGGAATGCTGACCCTCATCAAGGTCGAGCCACCGGACGCCGTGCAGGCCGCCTTGCATCTCGATTGCAACGGGTGAAGGCGGAAGCGATGAACGAGACAACCACCACAGCAACACCGACTCTTCGGCGGGAAGGCTTTTCCATGGGTATCAAGAACAGCACCAAGCGGTTCGTCGCCGCCGCCATCGCGATCGCCGGTCTCACCGGCGGTGTGATGACGGCCCACGCCGACACGTTCAGCCAGCGATACGTCGCAGGGGGCAGCGATCGGCCGGTGACATGGCCGACGATCACACCGACAACTTGCACGGGCGATCCTTGCGTTGTCGATCTGCATGCTGGCACCGGCTCGGTCAATGTCACCGACACGGTCAACGGCAACGCGAGCGTGCCGTTCCTCGGCTTCGGGGTCAACGGCGGTGCAGCGGCCCTGGCCGGTGCACCCACGTCGACGATCAAGGTGCCGGTCGGCACTGTTTTGACGATCAACTTCTCGCAGGATCCGAGCATCACTGATCCGATCGAGTTGTCGTTCCCCAGCCTCCCGTATGCCGACGTCACCAGTTCGGGCAACACCTACACCGTGGTCGCCAGCAAGGTCGGGACGTCGGTCTTCCAGCCCGGTACGAACAACACAGCTCCTCGTCAAGTTGCGCTCGGACTCGTCGGTGTCCTCGTGGTGACACCTGCCGCGTGCGTCAGCGCGACGCTCAGCTGCGCCTACGACCCGACCGTCGGATATCCCGACGAAGCACTCGTCGCCGCGACCGACCTCGACCTCGAGTTCGCCACCAACCCGACGACGTTCGACATGTCGTACTTCGGTCAGCCACGCGATGCCGATGACGCTCCTCGCCGGGTGTACCACGTGATCAACGGCAAGTCGTTCCCCGACACCGATGTGATCGATGCCCAGGCGGGCGATCATGTGCTGTTGCGATACGTGAACGCCGGCGTGAGCGACAAGTCGATCGGCATCCTCGGTCTGCACGAGAGCCTTGTCGCTCGCAATGCTTCGCCCTACACCGACGCTCAGACGCTGATTGCCCCGCTCGTCGGGCCCGGCGAGACAGCCGACATCGTCGTGGCGATCCCCGACACGGTGCCGCCGGCCACCGGGCAGCGATACTCGCTGCTCGACCAGGGTCGTCAGATGAACCATGGAACTGCTGCCGGGTTCGGTGGTGCGCTGACGTTCCTGAACGTGTGGCCCACGGTCGTGGCGCCTCCGGTAACCCCACCGGTCGTGGCACCCGTGGTCGGCTCGGCAACGTTTGCCGCCCCTGATCAACTCACGATCAACGCCTCGAGCAGCGTCGCCAACGTCTCCGCTGTCGAGGTCTCGACCGGCCTGGTCGCTGCCGCACCCGGCACTGGTACTGCGCTGGGTGGAACCTTCGGTGCACCGAGCTACACATTCGTCGCCACACTCACACCGGCTCCAAGCTCGGGCGACACTGTCTGGGTGCGAGTGCAGAACTCGAACCTGGTGTGGAGCGACCCATTCTCGGTGAGCATCCCATGACGCTCACCTATGGCGAAGCAAGCGTCGGCGGCGTCGCGGTCGAGCCCGAGGCCGAGTTGCCTCGCTCGCCGAGGTCGCTCGTCCGCGGTATCTCCCTGGTGGTGGCGTTGGTGGCACTGGTCGTCGCCATTCTCCTCGTTCGTGGCTGGCGCCCAGCTGGCACCAGCGCTGCAGCCCGTACCGACGCGGTCGCCGCGAGCATGCCGATCAGCGCCGAGATCGAGGCCAAGTACGGCATTCGGTTCACCTCCGTCGACATCACCGCGGGAGGCGGCATGATCCAGCTCCAGTATCAGGTGCTCGACGCCGACAAGACACTGGCCATTCACGATGCGGCGGCCGCGCCGGTCGTCATCGACAGCAGCGGAGTGAAGTACGCGGACCCCGGTATGGTCGGCCACACTCACGTTGGTAAGACGAAAATGCCTGGGACGACCGACTTCATTCTTCTTGCCAACTCCCAGGGTGGTGTGAGGCCCGGTTCGATCGTCACCGTCAAGGTCGGCGATCTCGAGCTGCGCAACATCATCGTGTTGTGACCGCTCCAATGATCCGTCGAATTGCCTGCGTGGTTGCCGCCGCGTTCGCGATCGCTTCGTGCAGCGATTGCGGTTCGGCGACATGCACCGAAGGGATCACGTTTCTCGTGGCCGATGTTGCCGGGTCGCTGGCACGCGGCACCGAGGAGCCGTTGCACATCTGCTTCGACGGCGTCTGTCAAGACGTGACCATCTCGAGGTCCAACGCCGGTGGGACGATCTTCCTGCCATTCAGCGGTGTGGGCAAGGAAACCGACCACGACATCACCGTCGAGGGCACGGGCTCGATGCGTGGCGAGTACAAGGGCAAGCTGACGACCTACGTCCAGAAGCCGAATGGAAGCTCGTGCCCGGGCAGCTGCGCGCTGGCCTCGGTGAAGATCGGGTCCGATGGCACACTGACGCCCGGTGTCCCGGTTGTACAGGCCGCGACAACCACGACTACCGCGACGTCTACGACCGGATGAAGCGGTGGTGTGGGGCGGCGCTCTGCGCCCTGTCCATCTTCTTCGTGCTGCCCGCGTCGCCGGTTTCTGCGCATGCATCATTCGTCGATTCCAACCCAGTTGATGGTTCGGTTCTCGCTTCATTACCCCCGGTTGCTGAGCTGCGGTTCACCGAAGAGGTGTTGGTCTCGGCGAGCAGCGTTCGCCTGCTGCACCTCGGTTCTGGGGAGGAAACAGACCTCACGCTGAGCACCGCTCGCGGCGGTACCACGCTGTTCGCGGAGATGCCGACGTTGCATCGTGGTGCATACATCTTGCGCTTTGTCGTCGTTGATCCGGCCGATCTCCACAAGACGGTCGGGTCGATTTCGTTCGGTGTCGGTGTAGCCGCTCCGCCGTCGGTGTCGGGACAGCAGGTGGACAGCTCGTGGTTGTCCATCGCGCTGCGCGTGGTCTCTGACAGCGCTGCACTACTGGCTGTTGGGGCGGTGGTCGTCGCTGTGCTGCTCGTGCGCCGCGGTCGGCGCGAACTCGACCACGTCACGAGAATGGCAACCCTGTGCAGCAGCGTCGTCGCGATCGGTTGGATTGGTCTGCTCCTGGCGGACGCAGCGACCGTCGGCTTCGGGAACGTGGGATGGACGAGCCTGCTCCTGCGAAGTGATCCCGGCCAGCGGGCTGTCGTCGGAGTGCAGCTTGCGATTGGTCTGTGGTGGACGGTGCGACTTCTGCGGAGAGCGGAGAACCCGGCAGCGCGGTGGTTCATCGTGCGAATCTTGGCCGTGATCGCCATCGGGTTCGCGGTCGGGGCGGCGTACGGTGGCCATGCCGGTGTCGGCGGCTCGTTCATGGTCGGAGTCGTGCTGCGCACGGCTCACTTTGCCTCGTTGAGCCTCTGGATCGGCGCCGTCGCAGCAACGTGGACGCTCACGAGGAAAGACCGCC
>JANPOJ010000616.1:0-12886 GCA_031427935.1 Ilumatobacteraceae bacterium
AGGTCGGCGGTGATCGACGTTGGTGCGGCGTCGGTTCCGGCTGCTGGGAGGTGTGGGGCGAACGCGGCCAGTCCGGCCGACGGTTGGGCGTGCTCTTGTACTCCGCAGGCGACCAACATCGTGCCCACCATGGCTACGACCATGATCAGGTTGATATTCATCCGCACGTGCGCATGGTGCCCGTTGTTTCCGCGAACGAAACACTGCTGCGGAGGAAGTCGCCGATGCACGGCACAACGTCACCGGGAGTACGGTGCTGGTATGGCCGTTCAACGCAACGCAACGAAGCCGGTGGGCATCACCAACTCGTCGGGACAACCCGAGATCGTACTGGAGATCGACGGTCTGACGATTTCGATGACCCCACCCGCCACGGCGCCCGCACCGAGCCCGACCGACGGCGGTGAGAGCGACCCCGAGGAAGCGTGACCGTCGTCGCCCGCTGACCGACGCCTTCGAGATCAGGTCGCTGCTACGCGTGTGAGAGATTCGCGAGGTGAGCACCCACTTGACCCGCACCGACCGACGAGAAGACGGCCCGCTGATCGTTGGTCGAGGCACGTTCATCGACGGATTGCGCCTTCCCGAGTTGGACGGCGCCCTGCACGCCGTGTTCGTTCGAGCGATCGAGCCGCATGGTCGGCTGCTGTCGGTCGATACCTCGGAAGCGACGTCGATGCCGGGTGTCGTCGCCGTGCTCACCGGTGCAGACCTGACCGACGTGTGGGTGCTTCCACCCCGGCTCCCCACGGCGAACAAGGCGATGACGCGCCCGATGATGGCGCAGGACATGGTGCGCTTCGTCGGCGAACCAGTGGCCATCGTGGTCGCGGAGACGCGGGCGCAGGCGGCCGATGCCGCAGAGGTGGTGATCGTCGACACCGAATCGCTGCCGCCGGTGATCGATCTCGATGACGCGTTGCGCGGCGATGTGCTGGTGCACGAAACGGCGGGAACCAACGTGTCGTACGAGTGGTCGATGCCTCCGTTCGAGTCCGATCCGTTCGCGACGTGCGACGTGGTCGAGGAGTTCACCATGCGCCACCCCCGTCTGCACGCCGGGGCGATGGAGCCTCGCGCCGCTGCGGCCGTGTGGGACGACGACGGGCAGTGCACCGTTTGGGTGTGTTCGCAGCGACCTGCCGGCGCGAAGTATGTGATCGAGTGCGCACTCGGCCTGACGCCGGGCACGGTCCGAGCCATCACCCCCGACGTCGGCGGTGGGTTCGGATCGAAGGGTGGGTACGGATGCCAGCCCGAAGACGTCGTGATCGCCTGGGCGGCACGCCGGCTGGGCCGACCGGTGCGCTGGGTGGAGACGCGGTCGGAGTCCATGCTGGGGATGGGTCATGGCCGGGCATCGACTCACCGGGTGCGAATCGGAGGCACCTCGGACGGCAAGGTCATGGCGTACGAGGTGGCGGCGGTGCAAGACAGCGGCGCCTACCCGGCGATGGGCACGTTCATCACGGGGAACCTGCGCAACTCGGGCACTGGCGTGTACGACATCCCCACGGCACGCGCCAGCGGTCGATCGGTGGCGACCAACACAGCATCGACCATGGCGCTGCGCGGTGCTGGTCGCCCCGAGGCATCGTGCGACATCGAACGGGCGATGGACCGATATGGGGCACGGATCGGACTCGACCCGGTCGAGGTGCGACGCCGCAACCTCGTGCCGCCCGAGGCGTTCCCATACACGACTTCGATGGGTTCGACGTACGACAGCGGTCGCTACGCCGACGCGCTCGATCGATGTGTGAAGGCCGCCGGGTACGAGGCGTTGCGGGCCGAGCAGGCGGAACTGCGTCGTTTGGGCGGCCCGACACGGTTGGGCATCGGTGTGAGCTGCACCGTGGAGATCACTGGTGGCGGCGAAGGTGAGCACGCCTCTGTCGCCGTCGATCCGCAGGGCCGTGTCACGGTGGTGGTCGGCACGTCACCACACGGGCAGGCCCACGAGACCACGTTCGCTGCGCTCGTCGCCGGCGAGTTGGGCGTGGCCAACGACCAGGTCCGCGTGCTGCACAGCGACACCGCGTTGTCGCCGACGGGCGGCGGCACCATCGGGTCTCGCTCTGCTCAGCTGGGTGGCTCGGCCGCGTATGGGGCGGCGCGTGACGTGATCGAGTTGGCGAAGCAGGCCGCTGCCGAGCAGTTGGAAGCGGCCGTCGCTGACATCGTGTTCGAGCGGGCCAGCGGTCGGTTCCATGTGGCCGGGACGCCCTCGCGCGATGTTGGCTGGAGCGATCTCGGCCCGTTGTCCGCGGACCACCGGTTCAAGCCCAGCGGCGGCGCAGGCACGTTTGCGTTCGGGTCGTGCGTGGCAACGATCGAGCTCGACATCGAGACCGGCGGGGTCCGGGTGCGCTCACTGGTCGCGGTCGACGACGCCGGCACGTTGCTGCAACCGCAGCTGGCGGAGGGTCAGGTGCATGGTGGCCTTGGCATGGCGGTCGCCGCGGCAATCTACGAGGAGATGGTGTACGGCGACAACGGCGTGCCCCTCAGCGGCAACCTCGCCGACTACGCGCTGGTGTCGGCCGCCGAGCTGCCGAGCTTCGAGACGCACGAGATGGAGACGCCGTCACCGTGGAACCCCCTCGGGGTGAAGGGGGTCGGAGAATCCGGCACGGTGGTCGGCACGCCTGCTCTGCAGAGTGCAGTGCTGGATGCCCTGCGCGAGTTCGGCGTCGAGCACCTCGACCTGCCGTACACGCCAGGACGCGTCTGGACGGCACTGTCTGCGGGGCACCGGCTCTGATCGACAAGCTTCACGGCCTGTCGGATGAGGAGGCGCGGATGACCGCGACCGCGAGCTCGCTGTTGCTGCTGAGTTTGGTCAAGCACTCGGCGATCTGGGAACGGCGATGGTTTCAGGTCATTGCGGCGGGGCGTCGCTTCCCGGGCGAGTGGTCTGAGGTGCGATCGACGGGCCCGGACCCGACCTTTCAGCTCGCCGCTGAGGACACGGTGGAGACGGTTGTCGCTGACTATCGCGCGCAGATCGCAGCGTCGCAGGAGATCTTGGGCAGCTCGGATCTTGACGCGCCGTGTGCGTGGCCGGAGATGGCCGACCAGAACCTGCGGTGGGTTGCGTTGCACATGATCGAGGAGACTGCGCGGCACGCCGGCCATGCCGACATCATCCGCGAGATCATCGACGGCACTCGGGGACACTGACGCACTCACCCAAACCGAGGGCGCGGGACGTTGTGCCCTGGTGGTCAGCCGGGCAATCGACAAGTCTGTGACTATGAGACTGGAGATCACTCGGAGGGCGGAGCTGGCGGTCCGCGCCATGGTCACCCTGGGTGACGCCGCCGGGCGATTGAAAGCGCCGGCGCTGGCCGACGCCCTCGGTACGACCTCAGGGTTCGTCCCACAGGTGGTCGGGCCATTGGTCAAGGCCGGATGGGTTCGATCGGATCCAGGACCGACCGGTGGTTACGCGAGCTGCGTTGACCTCCGTCAGGTCAGCGTGCTGCAGGTCATCGAGGCAGTCGAGGGTGCGACCGACGGCGGTCGGTGCGTCGTGGCTGACCGTACCTGCGACGGCTTGGCACCGTGCTCGCTGCACGTCGCCTGGGCGCAGGCGCGACACGAATTGGTCGAGGTGCTCGGTGGCACCTCGTTGTCCGAAATTGCGATGGGAGCAACATCATGAACACGATTGACTCGACGATGACCTTGGCTGCCTTGGTCGATGCCCACCCGCAGCTCGCCCGAGAGTTCGAACGGCGCGGCCTCGACTACTGCTGCGGGGGTCAGCAATCGCTCGCCGACGCCTGCGCCGGCCGGGGTCTCGACGCGTCGACGTTCAGCGATCTCGCTGGCACGATCACCGAGGGCGATGCCGGCGACTGGTCGATGCTCGGCGCAACAGATCTCGTCGATCATCTGGAGGCCAAGCACCACCGATACCTGTGGGACGAGATGCCGCGCCTGTCGGCACTCATCGCCAAGGTCGTCTCGGTCCACGGCGAGCGACATCCGGAACTGCGCGACATCGCGTCGTGCTACGAGGAGGCGAGGGCCGATCTCGAGCCGCACATGTTGAAAGAAGAACGTGTGCTGTTCCCGATGATCCGCGAGCTCGCCGTGGCCACGGCGCCGCCGTCGTTCCACTGCGGGACGCTACGCAACCCGATCTCGATGATGCTGCGCGAGCACGATGCGGTCGGCGGCCTGCTCGCCCGGCTTCGTCAGCTGACCAATGGGTACCAGACACCCGCCGACGGCTGCGCGTCGTATGCAGCGTGCTTCACCGCCCTCGCCGAGCTGGAGGCCGACACGCACCTGCACATTCACAAGGAGAACAACGTGTTGTTCCCGCTCGTGTTGCGGATGGAGTCCATGCTGGCGGTCCACGGATGAAGTCGACGTGCGAGGAGGGTGGGGACTCGCCGTGCTGGGCGCATCTGTTCGAGGCGCCGACGGCCGACATCAGCGATCGCGACGATGTCGAGCGGTTCGTCCGCGACTTCTATCGGCAGGCGGCGATGGACGATGTGCTCGGTCCGGTGTTCGCTGCCGCGGGTGTCAACTGGAACGCACACATCGAGACGTTGACCGAGTTCTGGTCGTGGCAACTGTTCGGTGTTCGCGGGTACGAGGGCAACCCGTTGCGCGCCCACGAGCCGATCAATGAGCGCACCCCATTCACGCCGGCGCACTACGCGCGTTGGCTGGAGTTGCTGGAAGAGACCGTTGATTCGTTGTTCGCCGGGCCGGTCGCCGAGTTGACCAAGACTCGGGCGCGCAAGATGGCGATGGCGATGAACCGACTGCTCAGCGGTACTTCCGATGCCGGTGACGCGCTCACCGAGGTGATGTGGGTGGCCGCCGGTGAGCCCTGAGTTGATCCGGTTCAGCCGCACCCGACGCAGGGTTAGGGTCGGAGCATGACCTCGGCTTCAGTTCGACTCGATCGTCGGGGAGTGGTGTGGGGTGTCGTCGCGGTTGCGATCGTGCTCGCCCTCTCTTTCATTGGCAGCGATCGCCTGGTGTGGTTCGACGCAGCGCTCGTCGGATACCTGTTCGGCATCGTGTTCGCCGTGTTCGGCGTCGTCTACCGGTATGCCGTGTGGCTACGACGCCCGCCGACGGCGATGCTGAATCGTCGAGGGTGGGATGCCTTTCGTCAGCGAAAGTTGCGCAATGCCGCCGCTCTGCCGTCGCTGGTCGCGACCCAGTTGTTGGCGCAGGGCTTCATCCGCCGTCGGTCGCGGGCGCGCTGGATGGCACACCAGTTCGTGTTCTGGGGTTGCATCCTCGCCGCGCTCATCACGTTCCCGCTGACGCTCGGGCTGCTGCACTTCGAGAGCGTCGGCCAGCAGGCTGATCGGTACCAGGTCTTCTTCTCGCGCGTTGGCACGCTGCGCTTCGACGCCGGCAGCATCGTCGGCTGGCTGATTTTCCACGGACTCGACATCGCTGCGGTGCTGGTGCTGGCCGGCGTCTTCATCTTCCTTCGACGCAGGTTGCGCGACCCGGGTGCATTGGCGACGGAACGCTCGGGTGACTTCCTTGCGTTGGCCGGCCTGTTCGCCGTCTCGGTGACCGGGTTGTTCCTCACCGTGTCGAGCACCTGGCTGCAGGGCCGCTTCTATTCGGCGCTGAACACGATTCACGCGCTGACCGTGATCCTCGGTCTCATGTACCTCCCGTTCGGCAAGTTGTTCCACATCTTCCAGCGCCCGGGAAACCTCGGTGTGGCCTACTACAAGAGAGCCAACGAGGAGGGCCCACCCGCCCTGTGTCGTCGTTGCGGTCAAGGTTTCGCCAGTGCGCAACAGATCGCAGACCTGCGCGAAGTCCTTCCCCAGGTGGGCTTCGACTACATCCTGGCCGACGGCGGCAACTACCAGGACACGTGCCCACGGTGCCGCCGCGCACAGGTCACGCTGGCACAGTCGGCGCGGGTCGGAGGTTTCGGCTGATGGCCCGCCCACCGATCACAGACGAGCAACTGATCGCTCGCTATGGACCACACCTCAACGAGGCGCCGCCGGGCGGATGGAACGCGGGGCTCGAGGTCGACAGCGTGGTGCAGACGCACTGTTGCTTCTGCGGCCAGCAGTGCGGCATCAAGCTGAAGGTTCACGACAACGAGGTGGTCGGCTTCGAACCGTGGTATGAGTTCCCGTTCAACGAAGGCAAGCTGTGCCCGAAGGGCGTCAAACGGTACCTGCAGGGAAATCACCCCGACCGGTTGCTACAGCCGATGGAACGCGACCCATCCGCCCCGGGCGGGTTTCGACCGATCACGTGGGGCGCTGCTCTCGACAAGGTGGTCAGCGAGATCCGCCGCATCCAGGCGGCCTACGGCGACGACGCGTTCGCGATGTTGTCGGGCGTGTCGCTGACGAACGAGAAGAGCTACCTGATCGGGAAGTTCGCCCGGCTCGCCCTGCACACCGCAAACCTCGACTACAACGGCCGGTACTGCATGGTGTCGGCCGGCGCCGGCAACAAGAAGGCCCTCGGCGTCGACCGGGCACCGAACCCGTGGAGCGACATCCCGCTGGCCGATGTGGTGTGGATCGCCGGATCCAACGTCGCCGAGACGTTCCCGATCACGACGAGCTACATCTGGCGTGCCCGCGACCGTGGCGCCAAGTTGATCGTGCAGGATCCACGCGTCGTGCCCTTGGCCCGGACAGCGGATCTCTTCCTCCCCGTGCGACCGGGCAGCGACTCGGCGCTCTTCGGCGCGGTGCTACACACCCTGATCCGTCACGACTGGCTCGACCACGAGTTCATCGACGCCCACACGGTCGCCTTCGACGAGGCTGCCGCAGCCGTCGCCGAGATGACCCCGCAATGGGCAGCAGGAATCACCGGGGTGCCTGCCGCGCGCATCGAGGAGGCCGCGGAGTTGTGGGGCACCGCTGCCACAGGGATGCTGCTACACGCGCGCGGTATCGTGCAGCACACCAAGGGCGTCGACAACGTGTTGTCGGCGATCAACCTCGGGCTGGCGACCGGCAAGTTCGGCAAGCCGGGTTGTGGCGTGTCGACGATCACCGGGCAGGGCAACGGTCAGGGCGGCCGAGAGCACGGCCACAAGTGCGATCAACTGCCCGGCAACCGCGACATCACGAACCCCGAGCATCGGGCCCACGTCGCCAAGGTGTGGGGTTGCGAGGAATCGGAGATCCCCGGCAAGGGGATCCCGGCCCAGGAGATCATCGAGGCAATCCATGCGGGCGAGATCAAGGGCTTGTTGTCGATCTGCTTCAACCCAGTCGTATCGGCACCGGATTCGAACTTCACCCGAGAGGCGTTCGACAAGCTCGAGTTCTACGCAGTGATCGACTTCTTCTTGTCCGAGACCGCACAGCACGCCGACGTCGTGCTGCCGGGGTCGCTCCACGAAGAGGACGAAGGCACATCCACCAGTGGCGAGGGCCGGATCATCAAGATCAACGCTGCCGTGACCCCGCCAGGTGATGCTCATCTCGACTGGCAGATCCTGCTTGACATCGCCAAGCGACTCGGCAAGGAACGGTACTTCTCGTACAGCAACACCGAGGAGATCTTCGAGGAGCTACGCCTTGCCTCGGCCGGTGGCACGGCCGACTACCGGGGCGCGACCTGGCAGCGGATCGAGGACGAGATGGGGTTGTTCTGGCCGATCCCCGAGGTTGGCCACCCCGGTACCCCGCGCCTGTTCGAGGGCGGGAAGTTCTTCCATCCCGATGGCAAGGCCAGGTTCCACGGCGTGCCCTTCCGCGAGTCGGCGGAGGTCGTCGACGACGAGTATCCGATCTGGCTCACCACGGGGCGGGTCGTCAGCCAGTACCTCTCCGGGACACAGACCCGGCGCATCGCCGCCCTGGTCGCGCAGTACCCCGAGCCGTTGTGCGAGATGCATCCCCAACTCGCCGAGCGTCTGGGGGTCGCTGACGGCGACAACGTTGCGGTGACTTCGCGCCGTGGCACGATCACGCTGCCCGCGCACGTGGTCAACACCATCCGACCCGACACCGTGTTCATCCCATACCACTGGCCGGGTGCGAAGGCCGCCAACCAGCTCACCAATCGAGCGGTTGATCCGGTCTCCAAGATGCCCGAGTTCAAGGTGGCTGCAGTTCGCATCCTTCGAGTCGGCGGCCGAACCGACACGACCGATGCGCGCGATCTCGAACTGCAGGGCGGTGCGCCGTGAGGTTCGGGATCGATGATTCGCCGGTGTTCGTGATCGACCAGAGCCGCTGCATCGGCTGCGAAGCCTGCGTACAGGCGTGCATGGAGTGCGGCACGCATCGCGGACAGTCGCTGATCCACCTCGAGCGAATCGATCGGGCGACGACCACACAGACGGCGCCGATGGTGTGCATGCACTGCGAAGATCCGACCTGCGCCCACGTCTGCCCGGCTGACGCCATCAAGCAGACCGAGGGCGGCATCGTGCAGTCGGCGTCGAAGCCTCGGTGCATCGGCTGCTCCAACTGTGTTCTCGCGTGTCCGTTCGGCGTACCGAAGTACATGGCCGAGTTCGATCAGATGATGAAGTGCGACATGTGCACCGACCGAACCTCGGAGGGCTATGCACCGATGTGCGCATCGGTGTGCCCCAGCGAAGCGCTGTGGTACGGCACCGTCGAACAGTTCAACACGAACCGTCGGGGGTCTCTGCTGCGCGACTTCATGTTCGGTCGCCAGCAGGTGCGCACCAAGGTGTACACCGTGGTCGACGACCTGCAGGCCGGGCCGCTCGATGTCGGCGCAGGTGAACGCCGCAGTTGGCTCGACGACCCGTTCGGCATCGAAGAGGGAGGGCGGCTCTGGTGAGCGAGACCGATGCACCCGTGGACCAGCCGGTATGGAAGCGCGACTTCCCGTACGAAGCTGCCAGCGAAGAAGAGGTGACTCGACGAGAGTTCACGCGGTACCTCGTGCTGGGCGCCGGCACGATGGCTGCTGCCAACGTCGGTCTGGCGGTGTGGACCCAACTGCGCAGCATCAACACCGGCGAACCGAGAGCCATCGTCGCGGTTGGTGACGTCGCCATCGGTGACAGCTACCTGTTCCACTATCCGACCGATCGCGACCCAGCGGTGCTCGTTCGGCTTGCCGAGACCGATGTCGTTGCGTTCAGCCAGAAGTGCACCCACCTCGGTTGCGTCGTCTACTACCAGCCAGAGGAAGGACGCTGGCACTGTCCGTGCCACGAAGGCAACTTCGATGTCGCGACCGGTGCCGTTGTCTCCGGGCCTCCGACTCGACCACTCGGCCGGATCGATGTCGAGATCCGTGATGACGGACAGATCTGGGCGCTCGGGAGGGTGGAATGAGAACCTCCGAACGCGGCCGGCGCACCTCGTCGGCAGTGTCGCTGTACGTGATCATCCTCGTCGCCTTCCAGGTGTTCCTGATCACGGTCGGTGTCGAGGCGTTCCAAACCGACCACGAATCGCTCGCCTGGGCAACCGCCGCGGTGTCGATCGTCCTGGCCGCGTCAGCCGCAGCCTTTCTCAAGTACCTCCGTCCATGACCGAACCCACACCTGCACGCGAGTCGAGGGCGAGCCCGATTGCCACGCTGTTCCCCGGCTACTTCGCGCTGGTCATGGCCACGGGCATCATCGCGATCGCTGCCAAGCAGCTGAAGATCGGCTGGCTGGCCGACGCGCTGTACTCGATCACCGCGGCCGAGTACGTCGTGCTGGCCGTGCTGGTGATATCCCGGTTCGTGCTCTATCGCGGCCGACTGATCGCCGACCTCACGAGCCACGCCAAGGGATTCGCGTTCCTCACCATCGTCGCCGGCACCAATGTGCTCGGCAGCGCGACGGCGCTGATCCACGGCTGGTGGGGCGTGGCCCGTGGGCTGTGGTGGACGAGTCTGGTGCTCTGGGCGATCTTGCTCTATTCCACGCTCATCGCGGTCGTGCTGCGACACGACAAACCCGGACTCGGCGCCGGCATCAACGGCACGTGGTTCCTCCTGACGGTTTCCACCCAATCGATTGCGGTGCTGGGCGCACTGCTGTTCGGCCACTCGCCCAACGACCTGCTCGCGTTCGCCTGCATCGCCGCGTTCCTGCTCGGGCTGGTGCTCTACGTCATCGTGATGACGATGGTGTTCCTGCGCTGGACATTTCAAGGACTCGAGCCGAACGAAGCCGATCCGCCGGCGTGGATCGCGGCCGGCGCCGTTGCGATCACGGTTCTCGGTGGCTCGAACCTGCTCGCGGCACGCGCCGCATCCCCACGCATCGAACGCATTGCGCCACTTCTGGAAGGCCTCGTCGTGATGGCCTGGGCTACCGCAACCTTCTGGTTTCCGCTGATGGTCGCGATCGGGGTGTGGCGTCACATCGTCAGCAAGGTTCCGCTGCGCTACCACCCCTCGTATTGGGCGCTCGTGTTTCCCCTCGGCATGTACGGCGCGGCGACCTTCAAGATGCGGGCGGTGATCAAGCTCGACCAACTCGAGTGGGCGCCCAAGGTGGTGTTTGTCGTTGCCCTGACGACGTGGACGACGGCGTTCGCCGGGCTCCTCTGGCAGGGTGCGACATGGTCACGGTCTCGTTGACGGATGCGGAAAGTGGTATTTCCAAGTCGCTCCGCGCGCTCTAGCATTTCGAGAGCACGATCGGAGGGGGACTGTGAGGGTCTTCGTCAGCTACGCCCGGCGCGACCGGGCAACGGTGGATGCATTGCTGCAGGACATCCGACGGGCGCGCCACGACGTCTGGGTCGACGAGGAGCTGACAGGCGGTCAGCGTTGGTGGGACACCATCCTCGGCACCATCAGGGGCGCCGACGTGTTCGTGATCGCCCTCAGCCCCGACTGGCTGACGTCGAAGGCCTGCGCCGCTGAGCTGCAGTACGCCGTCGCGTGCAACCGGGCGCTGCTGCCCATCATGGTCGGGCGGGTTTCGCCGCAGATGGCACCGCCGGTCATTGCCAACGCCCAGATCCTCGACTACGTCGAACGCACGCCCGACGCGGCGATCAGCTTGGTGACTGCGCTGTCATTGGTTCGACCGGCCGACGCACCACCACAGCCGCTTCCGGAATCCCCACCCGTGCCGATGTCGTACATGAACACTTACCGCGAGCGCGTCGATGAGCTGAATCTGACCTTCCAGCAACAGTCACTGCTACTCATCGAACTGCGGGCTCGCATGGCCGACGACGACGACCGCGACAGCGCCATCGAGCTGGTCCGCAGGCTCCGTCGTCGCGGGGACATCACCGAATCGATCGGCAAGGAGATCGATGCGTTGTTGGCAGCAACGCCGGAGCCGGCTCAGCAGCCGCCGGCAACGACGGGGTCGCCGTCGACGGATCGCGCGGCTTCGGCATCGAGCGTTGCCCCGGCAGCAGTACCGCCAGGTTGGTATGCGGATCCGTATCGGCGCTACGACCAGCGGTACTGGGATGGAACGACGTGGACCCAACACGCATCGAGGGGCGGGCAACAGTTCCTCGATGCGTCGACGGCTGACGCTCAGTCAGGCGCGCCGCGAGCATTCGCCCAGGAAGCCACTGTGACGCAGCCGGTCGCGCCAATCGCAAAGTGGGACACGGGCACGTTCGTCACCTTGCTGATCGTCAGTTTCATCCCGTGTATCGGGCTGATCGGTGTGATCGTGGGCCTGGTCAACCTCAAGAAACCCGCCCGTCGGGGGCAGGCGGTGCTGCTGTTGATCATCGGCATCGGCATGACGGCCCTCATCTTCGCCAACGGTGAGTTCCACTTCGGTAGCAGTTCGGACGGGTGAGCCAGGTGGGACGCATCGCCTCAGCTCACGATCACCGCAGTCCCCGATGCCGGACGCGGGTCGATGCACAGCCCCAGCCAGCCCAGTTGCTCGGCGCGCGCCGCAAAGTCGTCGGTGACGCTCGGCGGATGCTCGCCTTCCGGTGGCCGGATGGTCAGCGCCACGATCGTCTGACCACCAGCGACCTCTTCGGCGCGCCGGATGAGTTGATCGTGGGCTACCCGGTACCACTCGGCAGTGGGGTCGTCATGACCCTGCGCAACGCTGCATCGGTTGTCGGAGCACACGTGTCGCAGCACGGCATCGAACATCCCCACCCATTCCGGTCCGGCGTCGACGACCGACTGCTTGACGAACTCGACCATTGCGATCGGCAGCACCACGTGTGCGTCGACACCGCGTTGGATGGTCTCGTCGAGCACGATGAGGTCGGCGCCTGCTGCCGCGACCGAGACCACGCCAGAGGGTTGCAGCGCGTCGAGCAGGCGCCCGACGCTGGCCCGCACAGCCGGCACCCGACTCGCGGGGAACCGTGCGGTAGGCCGGTTGGCAAGATCGATTCGGTTCCCTGCGTGTACCAAGAACACATCGGCAGGGTAGTGCTCGCATCGAGGCGAGGCTCCGCGCGGTGAGCACCGAACGCGACATCGGTGTGGCCCTCTCGGGTGGCGGTCATCGAGCGACCGCGTTCGGCCTCGGGGTTCTGCTGACACTGGTTGATCAACAGCTCAACCTGCGCGTCGAGTCGATCAGTTCGGTCTCTGGTGGGTCCATCGCCAACGGCATCGTGATGGTGGGGCCGGACTTCGGCTCTGTGTCACCGCCCGAGTTCGAACGTCACATCGCTGCGGCGCTGGCGACGATCTCGGACCGAGGCATCCTGCTGGGCGGCGCCCCGGCAACCCGCGGCTACATCCGCCGTCTCATCGCCTCGGGCATCGTGACGCTGATTGCGTTCGTTGCCGTAGCCGTGGCCGTCGTCGGTCATTGGTGGGCGGTTGCCGCGACCGCCGCAGCAGCTGCGATCGTCGGCGGGTTCCTCGCGTGGAGGCTGTTCGGTCGGCGGTCCCTGCACACCGAGCACGCCATCGACAGTGAGTTGCTCGGCAACCGGTCGGTGAGCCTGGCCGACCTTCGCACGACGCC
>JANPOJ010000617.1:0-7692 GCA_031427935.1 Ilumatobacteraceae bacterium
GTACGCCATCGCCAAGATCGCCGGTATCAAGCTGTGTCAGGCGTACCGCCAGCAGTACGGGCGTGACTTCATCTCGGCGATGCCGACCAACCTCTACGGCCCGCACGACAACTTCGATCTCACCAGTGGTCATGTGTTGCCGTCATTGATCCGCAAGTTCCACGACGCAAGGACGACCGGAGCGACCGCAGTCGAGATCTGGGGCACCGGCTCGCCGATGCGCGAGTTCCTGCACGTCGATGATCTCGCCGACGCGTGTCTGCACCTGATGCAGCACTACAGCGACCTGAGTCACATCAATGTCGGCACCGGGGTCGACCTGTCGATCCGCGACCTCGCCGAGAAGATCCGCGACCTGGTCTACCCCGAGGCTGAATTGCAATTCGACACCTCGAAGCCCGACGGCACACCGCGCAAGGTGCTTGACGTCAGCCGTCTGGCGGCCACGGGGTGGACACCCAAGATCGATCTCGACACCGGCGTACGCGACACCTACCAATGGTTCCTCGATCAAGAAGCCGCCAGCATCGACATGCGCGGCATCGACACCCTCGCCGCCGCGGGAACCTGACCCCCTTCTGGCCGAGGCCGGCGTCCCGCTAACGTTCCGTCCTCATGTCCGAAGTCGAAGCACACTTGGCGGCCACTGCGGCTGCGTTCGACAGCGTTGCTCCGACGTACGACGGGCCGCAGGGGAACAACGAGCTGATCCACCGGATGCGTGAGATCGTGTGGGATCGGGTCGAACTCTTTCTCGATGGTCCGTCGACGTTGCTCGACATCGGATGCGGCACAGGAATCGATGCGCAGCACTTCGCCGAGCTCGGGCACCAGGTGCTCGCCACCGACTACTCGCCGGCAATGATCGAGCGCGCCGGCGCGCGCAAGGTCGATGGCACCGGCAGCATCTGCGCATCGCTGGTCGGCGGGCAGGAGCTGCATCGGCTGCGCGTCGACGAGGGTTCGCTCGATCTCTCGTACTCGAACTTCGGCCCGCTGAACTGCGTGCCGGATCTCGGCGAGACCGCCCGGGCCCTCGCCGTCCACACTCGCCCCGGGGGGTACGCGGTGTTCACCGTGATCGGCCGGTACTGCCCGTGGGAAGTCGCGCACTACGCCCGACGACGCAAGTGGGCGCGGATGAAGGTGCGATTCAGCCGCGAGGTCACACCCGTGGGGATGAACGGGCACACCATCTGGACCCGGTACTTCACGCCGCGCGAGTTCGTGCGCGAGTGGATCGGCACCGACGGCGACTGGGCACTCGACCACTACGAGGCACTGTCGTTGTTCGTCCCGCCGCCGTACATGGACAAGGTGAAGCAGCGTCACCCGAAGCTGTTCCGCCGATTGGTGTCGATGGACCGGCGCACAGCCGAGTGGCCCGTGTTGCGATCGATGGGCGATCACTTCCTGGTCGTCCTGCATCGCCGCTAATGGACGGCATCGCCGATGGGGTACGCCTCACCGCTGATCAGGACTAGCTTTTGCGATCCTTCAGGACCTGCTGAGCGACCAATCTCGCGATGCAACGACTCGCCGTTGGTGGAAAGCTTCCTCCATGCCAACCGGCCGGCCGAGTCACCTGCTGGAGGAGACCTACGAGATCTCCCGCGCCATCGACGCGGCCGCGCCTCACTTTCCCGGTAAGACCCGAACCGACATCCTGCGTCACCTCATCAAACTCGGAGCCGAGAGCATCGCCGAGGGGGATGCGCAGCATCGCAACGCCGTCCGCGACCGTGCGGGTCGCCACCCCGGCATCTACGCAACCCGCTATCTCGAAGACCTCCGGACCGAGTGGCCCGAGTAGTCAGCGCTGGGCGCGAGATGGGCGTATGCGGCCCATTTCGGGGCCAGCGTTCGCCGGGGCCAGCGTTCGGCGGGGCTGGCGGGCGCGGCGAACCTGACCCGTCGGGCGAACCCGAATCAGAAGCGGTCGATGGGGATGTCGAAGTGGGCTTGGGTGACGGCGCGGGAGCGGAAGTCGAACTGGTGCACTGAGTTCGAGCGGAAGGCGCAGAGGTCGCGCCAGTAGCGCTGGATACGGCGGCCATCCAATGACGCCGCGGAACAGGCGGTGCGGAACATCAGCTCACCGGCTTCCCACGACAGGCGAGCCGCGGTTTGGATCATCCCGTAGAGACGCCAGTGATCCTCCGAGGTCACCGGCCGCCCTGCGTCGAACGCCTTGCGGGCGTTGTGCATGTAGATCTCGCCGGCGCGCATCATGATGCCGTGGGCAGCGTCGACCCAGCCCAATGCCGCGCCGAAGGCCCGTTGGAAGTCGTGGTCCTCGTAGCGCTTCTTGGTGGCATTGCCACTCATCGACGCGATCGGAACCGAGTCCATCAGGCGCTCGTACTCGTCGAGCATCCCTCGCGCCGCGCCGACCTGCACCACGGTCAACTCCCCGATCGCAAAACCCATGAAACCGCCGCTTCTCCTCCGAGTAGCGATGAGCTTCGATGTACCGGAACCGGGTCTCGCGTCACCTTGTCAGACGACCGGCCGGGCCGACGGGGTCGGAGCCGACGAGTCGGTGGGGTCACGCGCTGCGACCGATCACCAACTCGATCGCCGGATCGAACACGTGCAAACGGTTGGCGGCGATCGACACCTCCACGTCGTGGCCAGGTCGCACCATGCTGCGCGGCGGGACACCGCCGAGCCCTCGCTCACCGGGCAGACTCTACGGCGTGCTCGGAATCCCGGCCATCAGCTACCTGCCGGCAGATGACGTCGACGACAGCGCGCTGCCGGCCGGCGAACTGATCCAGCACCTCGAGGATGACATCGACGGGTGGTGGGTATCGGTGACGCGATACGACACGACGATCGAGATCCGCATCTACGACGTGGCCACGGTGTGGCTCGACGCCAGCTTGGAGTTCTGCACGGTCCGTCCGGCATTCGACGTCGGCGAAACGTGGCTGGCCTTCCAGCTCGAACGACACGTGTTGCCGATCGTGCGGATGATGCGGGGCCACGCCGTGTTCCATGCCGGCGCGGTACGCACCGATCGTGGCGCGGTGTTGCTGCTGGCCGACGGGCAGGGCGGCAAGAGCACCACCACTGCACTGCTGTTGGCCGACGGCGCCGGGTTCATCAGCGACGATCAGACCGCGGTCACCACGGCTCGCGAGGCGATCGGCACGCCATGGCTGCGACTGCGCCGGCCGAGCGCCGACCTCGCCCCGGCCGATGCCGACATTCGGGTCGACGGTGACGGCCGCATCGTGGTAGCGCTGGACTCCACCACGGCGCCCACCCCGATCGCCGGGTTGCTGCTGCTCGGTGCGCGATCCGAGACCGGCAGCGTCACGGTCGAGCCCGTCGAAGGGGCCACTGCGGTCACGGCACTGCTGGGGCAGGTGTTCTGCGGCGGCCTGGTCGACCCGGCCCTGGTCGAGCGGCACTTCCGGGTCGCCACAGATCTGGCGGCGAGCCTTCCCGTCGCTCGATTGTCGGTGCCCCACGGCCCACCGTGGGCGACGTTGTTGCCGCACATCGAACGGTGGCTGCTCACGTCCAAGGATTGACCACGTCGAGCCCCGTGAATCGCTCGAAGTCGCGGGCATTCCGAGTCACCATCGTCATGCCCTGCACGATCGCCGTCGCGCCGATCAACGCATCTCGGAAAGGCGCCGGATCCGGAACGTGCAGCGCCGCGGCCCGCTTGACGATGGGCTCATCGATGGCGACGATTCGGTCGGAGAACGCCGGTACGACGCTGTGGTCCAGCCACGCGCGGAGGACTTCTCCCTGCGCGTGGTCCTTCCACTCGGCCAGCAGCACTCCGTGCTCGAGTTCGTGCAACGACACCACCGACATGAACATCAGCACCGACGGCACTGCACCGGCCCACTCGACCACACCGACGTTCGCCTTTCCCGACTTGGCCTTGCGGAGCTCTGAGATCACATTCGTGTCGAGCAGGTACATCAATCGAACCGAGTGGGTTCGGCTGACTCACGAGAGATGGGGATGTCGAACTCGATGTCTTCGATTCCAGGCGGCTGGGAGAGCAGGTCGGCCATGCCAACCCCTTGCGCTGCCAGTCGCTGGTAGTTCTCGAAGGTCAACAGAACGTGTGAGGGTCGACCTCGGTCTGTGATGTAGACCGGCCCGGCAAGCGCTGCCCGCTTGGCACCGCCGGCATCCTGGTTGAACTGGCGACTGGTCAGTTTGGTGGTCTTCACTTCGCACCTCCTTCCGACAGATAGTAGCAATGTTACTACAATCGTCGTTGGTCAGCAATCACGTCACGTTACGGGCGGGCGGCCGAGGTACGACGAGGCCTGCAGGTTGAACAGGCGCGCGTACGTGCCGCCGGTGGCGAGCAACGCGTCGTGGGTGCCGTGCTCGACGATGCGGCCCGCCTCCAACACATAGATGCGGTCAGCGGAGGCGACCGTCGAGAAGCGATGCGACACGATCACGACGGCGCGACCGGCGGCCAGTCGCCGAAGGCTGGCGAACGTGTCGGCCTCCGCTTGGGCATCGATCGACGCGGTGGGCTCGTCGAGGATCAGTAGCGGCGCATCGCGGTAGAACACGCGGGCGATCGCCAGGCGCTGCCACTGGCCGATCGACAGGTCGGTGCCGCCGATCCAGCGCGGCCCCAACAACGTGTCGAGGTCGGCGCCGTGTTCCGACCCCACTTCACCGGCGTCGGCATCGGCCAGCGCGGCGCGCAGTCGTTCGTCGTCACCCGCTGCGTCGATCCGCCCCAGGCTGACGTTCTCCCCGAGGGTCAGTTCGTACCGCTCGAAGTCCTGGAAGATCACGGCGATCTGCTCGCGTAGCCCAGCTGCGGGGAGGTCCGCTGTGTCGGCGGAACCCCACCACATGCTTCCCGACGTGGGCCGGAACAGTTGGGCCAGCAACTTCGACACCGTCGTCTTACCGGACCCGTTCGGACCAACGAGGGCGACGACCTCGCCAGGGTTGACCTCCAGGTCGATGTCGCTGATCGCATCGCTGTCACCACTGGGGTACCGGAACGACACATGGTCGAGACGCACACCGTGGAACGGTGGGACGGGCACGGTCGACGGATGATCGCCCACCGACGAGTACTCGTCGAGGAACGCAAACGTCTCGGTCAGGAACAGGCCGTGCTCGTAAGTCGACGACAGCGCGGCCACGACCCCGTTGGCCCGCGTCGCCAAGAGGGCGATCGCGGCCAGGGCCGTGCCGGCTTCGGCGACCGTCAGGCGACCACTGTCGACGAACTTCAGCACCAGGCCGCCGGCGGCACCCAGCACGATGGCGTTGCTGAATCGCGAGAGCACCGTGAGCCGCAACTGGGCGCGAAGCAGTTTGCGTTGCCGTTCGATTCTCTGGTCGTACAGCCCACGGAACGTGGTGAGGAAGTGCTGGCCGAGGTTGAACGAGCGGATCTCCTTGGCCGGCGCCTTGCTGGTCAGCAGCGACAACAAGTACTCCCGGCGACGTTCGTTCTCGGTGGTCTCCACCTGGAACGACCACCTCAGCCGACCGACCCGCATCGACACGACCACCAACGGCACCGCGGCCAGCACGCTGACCAACGCCAGCGGAGGGCTGATGACGACGAGCGCGATCGCCGCGGCCAGCGCCCCGAAGCCCGAGGTCATCAGGCCGCTCAACGACATCACCACCCCGTAGGGGCGATCGACGATGTTGGTCATCGTGCGCTCGAGACGATCGTGGAACGACGGATGTTCGAAGTCGATCAACGCAGCCCGGCTGGCGGCCTCGCCGACCAGGCCCTGCACCTCCCGGGCGACCTGCTCGCCGGCGAGCCAGCTGAGCTGGTTGCTGACCACGGCCACCACGCCGCCGATCGCCAACCCGGCGACGAACACCGCGACCGGCCCGACCAGCCGGCCCACTGGGGCGTCGCCACCGACATCGACGAACCGGCCCAGCACCACCTTCAACACCACCAGCTCGACCAGCAGCAATGCGCCGCTGAACGTGTTGAGCACGATCGTGCCGATGAACGCACGCCGCGCCGCGTGCCAGACCACGGCGCTGGAGCGAACCACCAGCCTCGGCAGATCGCGTAGGCGTTTCACGCCTCGGCCGTGGCGACCAGGTGCCCGACGAACTCGGTGGCCTTGTTGGCTGTACTCAAGAGATCGGGGAACTGCTGGCCCAGCTCGCGTTCCAACTCACCGATGGTCAGGCCCTTCGCCACCAGGTCCAGCCCGGCGCGCCACATCGCGCCCTTGGCACCGATCTGCGGCACGTGGGTCTTGGCCAGGCGAGCGAGGTCGGCGGTGGTGAGGATCGAGGCGAAGAACGTCGACTGGTTGAACACCCGACGAGTCGCCCCGTCGCCCACGGTCACCCGCCACGTCACCCGCTCGTCGTCGACGTTGACCTTGATGGTGGTGGTGACCGCGTCGCCAGCACGGACAACGACCGGCTCGGGCAGCGGGTACACGCTGTTCCAGCGATGCTCCATGTGATCGGCACTGCTCGGGTTGTTCGACATCAACACGCCGTCGGCCATCACCGCCTCGAACATGCCGGCGATCGCCTGCAGCACGCCGTCACGCTCGATCACGAACGATCCCTCGAGGGCAAACGACTCGTTGACCCACGTCGGCTGCTCGCGGGCGACGATCGGTGGCGCCAGCAGATCGTCGGCGCCGAGCTTGGGCGAGTGCACGTCGTTGGCCACATACGGCGCGGCGGCCGACACGTCGAAGCCCCCTGGGCGCGTGTTCCAGAAGTCGACCTCGTTGGTGATCTCCGACGACTGGACAGGGGCGAGCAGCAACCGCAGCCGTTCCGGCACGAAGGCGCCGCCCGGCTTCAGCAGCCGCCGGCGGGCGTCGGCGTAGTACGCCAGCACGCCCGGCTCGTACCCGAGGCCGCCGAGTTGATCGGCGACCACGATGTCGACCAGTTCGGGCAACTCGACCGCGGTCGACATGGCACGAATGTGGGTGATGCGGTCGCCGGCTCCGTTGGCTGCGGCGACCTGCTCGGCGAGGGCGAGGATCGAACCGCTGTCCACGGCGTACACATGACGAGCGCCCAGTTCCACGGCCAGCAGGCCGAGCAGACCCGTGCCGCAACCGAGGTCGAGCACAACAGAATCGGGGGTGATCAGCGCTGCCAGGGCGCGGCGATATCGATCGATCTTGACGGAATCGGCCCAGTACAGGCGATGCTCACTCAGCTCGCCCAGGGACATCAGGCGAGGCTAATGGAAGGAAAAGACGATGACCGCGTCGGTCAGTCGTCGCCGCCGCCGTCGCCACCCCTGCGCATCCGCATGCGCATCCGCATGCCGAGGCCGCCCGCCTGCACGAATTCGCCATAGGCGCCACCCATCGCCCGCGTCATCTCCGACACCGAACCAAGGTCGGTAACAAGTGGTGATACATACATGCGCTTCATGACAGTCCCTCCCGCAAACTTTGCAGGGAGTGTACGACCGGCCCTCACCTCGTGCAATAGGTGTTTTGGCCTAAGCCCTGGCCAGCCATGCCTGGTGCAAGAGGTTGAAACTGCCGACATACGGATAGCGCCGTAGCCACACCTCGCGCAGCGCCTGCGCGTCGACCCACTCCGCATCGACACCCGATCCATCCCACTGCTCGATGAACGCCCTGCTGTGCTCCCCGATGAAGACCGAGGCCAGCACTGCCTTGTCGTCGCGCTCGACGATCGACTGCGGCAGCAGGTCTC
>JANPOJ010000618.1:0-15809 GCA_031427935.1 Ilumatobacteraceae bacterium
GACGCTGCTGCTGGCGGCTTGCTCAGCCTCGGCCGTGGCACAAAAGTACGGCGGCACCCTGCGCTTTCCACTGCGCGAGAACCCCAGCAGCGCATCGCTTCACGAAGAATCGTCGATCACCGCCATCCAGCCCTTCATGTCGGTTTTCAACAATCTCGTCGTCTACGATCAGCAGCAAGAGATGGCGCGGGTTGAATCCATCAAACCCGATCTGGCCACCGAATGGTCATGGAGCGCCGACAACAAGGTGCTCACCATGAAGCTGCGTCAAGGCGTCAGGTGGCATGATGGCCAGCCTTTCACCAGCGCCGATGTCCAGTGCACCTGGGACATGATCCTGGAGAAACGGCCTTCCAATTGGCGCAAGAACTCGCACAAGCATGGGTTGAATCTGAACCGGGTCCGGTGGGCGGACGCGAGCAGGGTGGCTTTGTCCAGATTAACCAGCAGACTGACGCCTAACACGACGCCCACGATGCTGCCCCATGCTGCCGGCTACGGGGCAAAGGCCAGGTAGCGGAGAACGCCCTGATGGATATGGAGCGAGTCGTGTCGCAGCTCAACTGGAGACCACCGCATGTGGTGGTCAATTTGCCACCATTGAGCTCACATTGCTGCCGCAATAAGCGTCAGACGAGTTCGATGCGCGCCATCGGGGCGTTGTCGCCCTGGCGCGGCCCGAGCTTGAGGATGCGCAGGTAACCACCGTTGCGGTCCTCGTACCGGGGAGCGACTTCGTTGACCAGCTTGTGGGTCATTTCCTTGTCGCCGAGGTAGCCCTGGATCTGGCGGATGCGGTGCACGCGTAGGGCGCCTTCATCTTGGGCCTTCTTGGCCTTGGTGATCAGCTTCTCGGCGATCGGGCGCAACGCCTTGGCCTTGGCCTCGGTGGTGGTGATGCCCTCTGCGGCGATCAGTGACGCGGCCAAGTTGGCCATCATCAGCTTCTGGTGTTGCGAGCTGCCGCCAAAGTTGCGGGCTCGGCGTGGGGTTGCGGGCATGTCAGTCTCTCCGTCGCTTTTCGATCAGCCGCGCAACGTCATGCCGCGCTCTTCGAGCTTCTGCTTGACCTCGTCGAGGCTCTTCTGCCCGAAGTTGGTGATGTTGAGCAGGTCGTCTTCGGTCTTGGTCAACAGTTCGCCCACGGTGTTGATCTGGGCCCGCTTCAGGCAGTTGCGCGGACGCTCCGACAGGTCGAGGTCTTCGATCGGCAGGTCGAGGTCGGGCGAGGAAGCGGCCACCGCGGCCACTTCTCCGAGCTCGAGGCCCTGCGGCTCGTCGCTGAGGTTGGCCACGAGATCGACCAGCGACCGCAGCGTCGCACCCGCCGAGGCCAGCGCCTCGCGGGGGGTGATCGAACCGTCGGTCTCGATGTCGAGGACCAGGCGCTCGTAGTTGGTGCTCTGCTCGACGCGGGTCGGCTCGATCTCGAACATCACCCGGCGGACCGGGGAGAAGATCGCGTCGATCGGCACGACGCCGATGGTGCGGTTCTGGGAATCACGGTCGCTCGACAGGTAGCCGCGGCCACGCCCGACGGTGAGGTCGACGGCCAGGCGGCCTTTGGTGTTGAGCGAGGCGATGTGCAAGTCCTTGTTGAGGACCTCGATCTCGCTGGGGCACTTGATGTCGCCGGCAGTGATGTCGGCCGCGCCACGCACGTCGAGACGCAGCACGATGTCGTCATCGCTCGTCGACGTGAGGACGATGTCCTTGAGGTTCAAGATGATGTCGGTGACGTCTTCGGAGATGCCGGCGATCGTGTCGAACTCGTGCAGGGCGTCATCGAAACGGACAGCCGTGATGGCTGCGCCGGGGATCGACGACAACAGCGTGCGGCGCAGCGAGTTACCGATGGTGTGGCCGAAGCCGGGCTCCAGCGGGCCGACAGCGAAGCGCTGCCGATTGTTGTCTTCGTCGCCGATGGCTTCGACGGTGGGGCGCTGAATGACGAGCATGAATGTGCCTTTGGATGCGTTGTGGGCTTCGAAAATTACTTGGAGTAGAGCTCGACGATGAGCGACTCGCGCACAGGAACGTCGATGTGGTCGCGCTGGGGAAGATCGCGAACGGTGACCTGCTTGCCGCCGTCTCCGACCTCGAGCCAGCCAACGACGTTGCGGTCGATGACGTCGAGGTTGTGTTGGATCACGATCATCTCGCGGGCCTTCGGGGGCAGGCTGATGACCTCGCCCTTGCGGACGCGGTAGCTGGCGATGTTGACGCGCTTGCCGTTGACGTGGACGAGGCCGTGGCTGACGAACTGACGAGCCTGCGGGCGGGTGCTGGCCCAGCCGGCTCGGTACACGACGTTGTCGAGGCGCTGCTCGAGCAGGCGCAACAGGTTCTCACCGGTCGGGCCCGCCAGACGGACGGCCTCTTCGTAGGTGTTGCGGAACTGGCGCTCGAGCACACCGTAGATGTACTTGGCCTTCTGCTTCTCCTGCAGCTGGGCGAGGTACTCGCTGCCGGCGTTGCGGCGACGGGTGCGGCCGTGAGCGCCGGGTGGGAACGGACGACGCTCCAGCGCCTTGCGGCCCTTTTCGTTTTCGAAGATGTTGGTGCCGAGACGGCGCGAGACGCGCACTTTCGGGCCGGTGTAACGAGCCATATCGATCAGGTCCTGCGGCGCTTGGGCTGACGACAGCCGTTGTGGGGTACGGGAGTGACGTCTTTGATCGAAGTGACCTCGATGCCAGTCTGTTGGATGCTTCGCACGGCGGTGTCGCGGCCGGAGCCGGGACCCTTGACCTGCACTTCGACACGGCGCAAACCATGTTCCATGGCGGCGCGGGCTGCCTTCTCGGCGGCCATCTGGGCGGCGAACGGGGTGCTCTTGCGCGAACCCTTGAAGCCAACACCACCCGAGGAGGCCCACGAGATCACGTTGCCCTCGGTATCGGTGATCGACACGATCGTGTTGTTGAACGAGCTCTTGATGTGAACGACACCGACGGTGACGTTCTTGCGCTCGCGCTTGCGGGGGCGACGCCCACCTGGCTTCGGCTTGGCCATTACTTCCTCACTGCCTTCTTCTTGTTGGCGACGGTCTTCTTCGGGCCCTTGCGGGTGCGAGCATTGGTGTGGGTGCGCTGACCCCGCACCGGCAGGCCCTTACGGTGACGGATGCCTTGATAGCAGCCGATCTCGATCTTGCGCTTGATGTCTTGGGCCACGTCGCGGCGCAGGTCACCTTCGACAGTGAGGTTGGCATCGACCCAGACGCGGATCTTGTTGACCTCATCCTCGGTCAGATCGCGCACACGCTGGTTGGGGTCGAGCTCGGTGTCGCCGCAGATCCGCTGAGCGGTGGGCTTACCGATACCGAAGATGTAGGTGAGGGCGATCTCGAGCCGCTTCTCGCGGGGGATGTCGACGCCGGAAATACGTGCCATGTCGAAACTCTTCCTCAGCCCTGACGCTGCTTGTGACGCGGGTTCTCGCAGATCACCCTGACGCGGCCGTGCCGACGGATGACCTTGCACTTCTCACAGATTTTCTTGACGCTCGGACGAACCTTCATGGTGAACGTGCTCTCTATTTGTATCGATACGTGATGCGACCGCGGGTGAGGTCGTACGGGGTGAGTTCCACTTGCACCTTGTCGCCAGGGAGGATTCGGATGTAGTGCATCCGCATTTTTCCCGAGATGTGCGCCAGCACCTTGTGGCTGTTCTCAAGCTCGACCCGGAACATTGCATTGGGGAGAGATTCGAGGATCGTGCCTTCGAGCACGATGGCGTCGTCTTTTGGCTTGGGCAGAGTGGGCCTCTTTCGAACGTGGACAGATGCAGCCGACACCTGCTCCGCACGCGCGAAGCTGATCTGGGCCGAGGTGCAATGCTATCGCCCGAGGAACTCAACGCCAAGCCCCAGTCGCAAAATGCGCCCGAGCAACTGTAGCAGCCTGCCGCCACCGCCCGAGTGACCGTCCAGCCGACCGTCGAGCTGACCGTCGAGACCGGAAAATCGGCCGTGTTTCGAGGGCTGGAGGAGGAAGAATCGTTCCATGCCGACCGCAACATCTCGCTGGCGCGCTCTCGCCGCCCTGCTGCGACCCGACGCGTGGCGTTGGATCGGGCTCGGCGCGCTCGTCGCCGCGGGATCGGGGCTGATCCTCACCGGCCCATTGATCGTGCGCAGCATCGTCGACAAGGCCACGACGGGCACGACGACCGGGCAGTTGACCCGGCTGGCGGTCCTGTTCCTGATCGTCGCCGTCGCCACCCAGTTGATCAACATGGCGGTCGCCTGGATGGCCACCGTCACGGCGTGGCACACGACCAACGGCATCCGCATCCGCCTGGCCCGACACGTGTTGGGGCTCAGCCACGCATTTCACCGCCAGCACACGCCGGGCGAACTGATCCAGCGTGTCGACGGTGACGTGACGTCGGTCTCGGATTTCATGGGCCGCGTCATCCCACGCGCCGCCGGGGCGCTCTTCACGATGGTCGGCATGATCGGCGTGTTGATCGTGGTCGATTGGCGACTGGCGCTGGGAGCCTTCGTGTACGTGGTGCTGGCTGTCGCCGTGGTCATCCACGGCCGCCACCGCGCAGTCGGCGAGTCATCGGACGAGATGGGCTCGTACGCCCGGCTGTATGGAGGTATCGAGGAACGCCTGACTGCGGCGGAAGACCTGCGATCCAACGGCGCCGGCGCCCACGCGATGTGGCGGTTCGTCGAAGACAGCGCCGACGCCCTCGGCAGCGCGGTGCGCCGGGAGAAGGCGTTCCTACGCATGTGGTGGGCCGTCGACAGCTCGGTGGCGGCCGGGTCGGTGGTGTCGCTGGTCATCAGCGCCATGCTCGTCAGCCGCAAGATCATCACGGTCGGCGATGCCTTCTTGTTGTTCCAGTACGTCCTGTTGCTCTCCCGCCCGCTCGAAGACATGGTCGACCAGCTGGAGACCGTACAGAAAGCCAACGGGGCGATGGTGCGTGTCATCGATCTGCTCGACGTGAAGCCCGACATCCGCGACGACGGCACCACGCTGCCACCCAGCGGTCCACTGAGCATCGAGTTCCGAGACGTTTCCTACGACTACGGCGACGATCAGATCGTGCTGCAATCGGTCGATCTCAACTTCGCGGCCGGCCGCTCGATCGGAATCGTCGGACGCACGGGCAGCGGCAAGACCACGTTGTCGCGACTGGTGCTGCGGCTCGTCGAGGCCACCAGCGGCACCGTGCGGCTCGGTGGTGTTCCGATCGCCGACATCCCCACCAGCGAGCTGCGCCGGCGTGTCGCCCTGATCCCGCAGGAGGTCGAGTTGCTCAGCGGGACGGTGCGCGACAACGTCACCCTGTTCGACGAGACGCCGACCGACGATGCAGTCCTGGCCGCTCTTCACAACGCTGGTCTGGGCAAGCTTGCCGACGGCGGCATCCATCGCCCGTTGGGGGCAGGGGGCACCGGTCTGTCGGCAGGTGAAGCCCAGTTGCTGGCGCTCGCCCGGGTGTGGCTCCGCGACCCCGACATCGTCGTGCTCGACGAGGCGACGGCGCGCATCGACCCCGTGACCGAGACGTTGCTCGAGGACGCTGTCGCCCGGTTGACGCTCGGCCGCACGACGCTGATCATTGCGCACCGTCTGTCGACGCTTCGCCACGTCGACGACATCGTCATGCTCGACCACGGGCGTGTCGTGGAGCACGGCGCCCGCGCCGACCTGGCCGACGACATCGACAGCAAGTATCGCCATCTCCTGGATCTGGCGCACGACGAGGTCCCAGACGAGGTGACGGCGCCATGAGCGTGTGGCGCCTCGGCTGGCGCGTCTCACAGCACGAACCGCGCAGCTTCTGGGCGGGATACCTGTTGTTCGTGCTGTTCTTCACCTTCCCGGTGCTCAGCGGATGGCTGCTCGGACGCGGCTTCAACGCGTTGTCCACCGGCCACAACTCGCGCGTGTACTGGATCGGTGCGGCACTGATGCTGTGCGAAGTCGCCCGGATGAGCACGATCCACCTCGGCGCGCTGATGTGGACGCGGGCCTGGGTACACATGCAATCCCTACTGCGTGCCAACCTGCTCAACGCCCAGGTCGCCAGCGGCGGGCCGGAGGCCGGCCAGCCCGTTGGGTCGGCTGGCGCGGCGATCACCCACTTCCGCGACGACGTCGAGGACGTGACGATGTTCATCGACGGGTTCGTCGACATCTCTGCCGGCGTGGTGTTCACCGTGCTGGCCGGCTTGGTGCTGGGCAGCGTCGACGGCAACGCCGCGCTGGTGCTGTTGATCCCGTTGATCGGGGTGGCGATGGCGACCCGCACCCTCGACTCCCGCATCAAGCGGTACCGCGCGGCCGATCGCGTCGCCGCGTCGGCGGTCAGCGGCATGCTGGGTGACGTGATGGCTGCCGCCACCACCGTGAAGGTCAACAACGCGATCGAGCCCACCATCGCCCACCTCGGCAAGCTGGTCGACGCTCGCCGCCACACGGCCGTCCGCGACAGGGTGCTGGACGAGAGCGTGTGGGCATTCAGCCAGGGCGCGGCCGATGTCGGGCTGGGCCTGGTGCTGCTCACTGCGGCCGGGGGCATGGCTTCGGGCAAGTTCAGCGTCGGCGAGTTGGCGGTGTTCTCGGCGTATCTCGGCTGGCTCAGCTTCTTGCCGCGCATGGTCGGTCGCATGCTGGCGCGCCGCAAGCAGGTCGCCGTCGCCTTTGACCGGATGCGGCTGCTGGTCGCCGACACCGAGGTCGACAACACCGTCACCGACCGAGTCCTGCCGATCGGGCTGCGCCAAGCACGCGTCCGCCCACAGACCGGCCGACCCGACCGGGTGCCGCTCGACGTGCTCGACGTGCACCATCTCAGTGCGACCTACCCCAGCGGTGCGGGCGTGCACGAGATCTCGTTCAGCGTGACCCGCGGCAGCTTCGTCGTGCTGACCGGCCCGATCGGTTCTGGCAAGAGCACGTTGTTGCGGGCCGTGCTCGGCCTGGCCTACCAAGCAACGGTCACGGGCGACGTCTCGTGGAACGGCACGGTGCTGCACGACCGCGGCGCGTTCCTGATCCCACCGAACGCTGCCTTCCTCCCGCAGGTTCCACAACTGATCTCGGACTCCGTGGCCGACAACATCGCCCTCGGGATCGTCGACGACACCCACCTGTCGCTGGCACTCGAGTTGGCAGCCGTGAGCTCCGACATCGACGAGATGCCCGACGGTGCCAACACCCTGATCGGGCCTCGCGGGCTGCGCTTGTCGGGTGGCCAACGCCAGCGCGTGGCCACCGCCCGGGCACTGGTGCACTCGCCCGAACTGGTCGTGCTCGACGACCTCTCGAGTGCACTCGACATCGAGACCGAGTTGCAGCTGTGGTCGAACCTGGCTGCGGCCGGCATCACCGTGCTCGCCGTGTCGCACCGCGCCGTCGCCTTCGACCGGGCGGATCAGGTGCTGCGCCTCGACGCCGGCCGGTTGGTCTAGCGCGTCGTCGTCAATCGAGCCACGTGCGCAGCTTGCGACGCGACGTCGTCCTCCACACCTTCCAGAACTTGGCACGCAGCGCTACCCTGTCGTCGCGCTCGAAGGCGATGAGTTCGCCGGCGACCAAGCGGGTCGATGGCAGTGCTTTCGCCGCGTCGCGGAGCCATGCTTCGGCGACGGTGGTGTCTTGGTAGCTGCCCAGCACCTCCTGTACGTCGGCGAGTGCCTCCGCAAAGCGACGAGCGGGCTTTCCGTACATCGGAGAGACGGCCTCTGCTGCGTATCGGGCGCGCTTCGACAGGATGCGGATCGCGTGGAAGGCCGAGTCGGGCGAGTCGGGTTCCAAGTCGTCGACAGCGCGGCGGAGACGACGCCACGGTTTGCGTGCGAGGGCAGCGACGATCGGTCGCGCCCGACGATCGGCCAACGAGCCGTTGTGGGTGAAGTGTGGCTGTCGCGCCGCGTCGACCAAGGCATAGAGCAGCGCCACGTAGCGCTCGTCGGCCAAGGTCGCCAACACGTGCTCGAACGCCGCGCTCCTCGTGTCCGCCAACCGTTGCAGCAAGCTGCCCGCTGTCTTCGCGTCCGTGTCGGGGAGGCGGGCCAGCTGCGACCGCAAACGCTCGGCGAGCACATCCGCATCCCGACCGCTCCCCACCTCACTGCCCAGCCATCCCAGTTCGTCGCGCAGCCACTTCGTCCAGTCCCGGTCGAGGAGTGGTGCGAATGTGCGCAGATCCGATCGCAGGCGGCGAGCCGCGACCCGGAACTGATGCAGCGCCTCGGGATCGTCGCCGACACAGACCCGAGCGTGCTGATCGATCAGTTGCGACACCGACTTGGCCAGGCAGTGGCCCACCAAGAGAGCGACGGTGGCCCGCTTGCCGATCTTCGGGGTGACCACGTCGGGCGGGTCGACGGCGCGCCGCCCGAGGGCGCGCAGCGCCTTGGGCATCGGTGGCTCGTCGTCACGGCAGCCGGCCTGGCGCATTCGGGCGACTACGGCGTCGATGACATCAGGGGCGGCGGTGTCGGTCACCATCTCGACCTCGACCTCTCTGAAGGGATCGATCGGCTCCCCGGTGCCATCGACCACGACAGTGTCGTCGCAGACCTTCGCAACCGGCAGGCCATCGAGCTCGACCGCGAACTGTGTACGCGTCGTCTGCAGCCGAACCACCGGGCCGAGCGCCTGCGACCGCGTGTAGGCACGAACCGCCAGTCGCGCCGCCGCTGGAACAGGGCCGAGGGGCTCGTCGAACATCAGCTCGTCGCGCGACATCTCTGAATCGATCGTCGTGGCCGGAAGCTTCAGCGTCCAGACAGGACCCACTTCGCCGCTGCGTGACCGCAGCGTGACACCCCATCTCGCCAGCGCGAGCGTCGCAGTGTCGTAGTAGACGGCGTCGAGTTGCACGACCGACTTCGGACCGATGGTCAGACCGGGCGCGGCGTCGGCGAGGTCGGGCAGCACCGTGCCGACCTCCGCCGCGAGTTTGAACTCACGTTCGATCATCGGACATCTTCCCAGATCATTTCATGAACGTCACCGGATCCGACATGAACGTTCTCTGAACAAGTATTGTCGTCGGTCCACGATATGCAAAGGGCATTCAGGCCCTTTCCACGGCGCGGGGTCGCTGTTACCGTCCGAAAAGTCCACGATGTGGAGCATTGAGACCGAGGAAAGGGTCGCATGAGTCCCACCGAGCTGAGTACGCGGATGTCACCGATCGCCGACGCCCTCATCGCTCGGTCGAACGGCAAGTTCGATGCGGAGTTCCTGCGGATCGTCGTGGCCAATGTAGCCAACGAGTTCGAGGGGGCGCGGGTCTAGGACTACATCGAGGTACTCGTCGCCAAAGTGGCCACAGACCAGCTCCGACAGCTCGACGCGCTGCGGCCGCTCGACGCCTGACGACTCGCGGGAAAGGTTTGATCGGCGTTCAGGACCCGTTGCTCCCTGTGATATACGTTCCGATATACTGAACGTATGACAATGGTAGCGATTCGGTTGGCGGAGGAAACGGTCGATCAGATCGATCTGCTGGTTGCCGGTGGTTGGTCCGTGAATCGAACGGCGTTCGTCCGCGAGGCCATCGAGCAGGCACTCGCCAACGTGGTCGAGGCACAACTCGACAAGCAGATCGCGACGGCGCTCGACCGCGTCGAGGAATCGCCTGCGGATCTCGAGGCGCTGAAGGTCTCGAGCCGCAACTGGATCTCTTCGCTCCCGGACGAGGATTGGTGATGCAGCGCGGCGAGGTGTGGTGGATGGAGGAGCCGAATTCGAAACGTCGACCGGCCGTGGTGCTGACCCGTCAGGTCATCCTCGATCGTCTCAGCCAGGTAACGGTCGCGGCCGTCACCACCCGCCAACGAGACCTACCGACGGAGGTTGCCCTGACCGTCGATCACGGAATGCCGCGGCAATGTGTGGTCAAACTGGACAACATCCACACGATCTTTCGAGGATTCCTCACCGAACGCATCACCACGCTCGACGAGGCGACGATGTCGAATGTGTGCCAAGCCCTGCGAGTCGCTGTCGCCTGCTAATTGAGTGCTGAAATTCGCCCTGTTGCGTGGCTCGCGAGTTCTGTGCGCCGCTGTCTCGTAGCAACAGAGGGTGGTTGGGCGCGATTCCGGTACTCCCAATACCGAACTCGAACCCGTTGAGCCTGGTCGGGTGCGCTGTGAGTACCCGCCATACCGAAATCGCGCCCGACCAGTCTCGGAGATGATGGCGCGAGCACAGAACGGCGCAACTGCGAATCCTCCACGTTCGGCTTCGTTGTGGCGCGACGCTGGAGGGTTGCGGATGGAGCCGGTAACATCTGCACCGAACGTGAAATCGGTCCCGTGAGGCCGATACGTGGAAGGAAGTCATGCCTGCAACGACAGGGCCGCGAGAGGTTCTGAGCGCTGACGATGTCCGTCGGGCGCTCACCCGCATCGCCCACGAGATCGTCGAACGCAACCACGGGACCGACGGTGTCGTCCTGGTCGGGCTGCAGCGTGGAGGGGTGTGGATCGCCGACGCCTTGGCCGCCGTACTTGCGGACATCGGCTCGCCTGTTCCGGTCGGGTCGCTCGACGTCAGCTTCCATCGCGACGACGTGGGCCTGCGGCCGATCGTGCCGGGGCACGTCACAGCGATCCCCGTCTCGCTCGACGGCACGACGGTGATCCTGATCGACGACGTGCTGTTCACGGGCCGCACGGTGCGCGCCGCCCTGGAGGCGCTCAACGAATACGGCCGGCCGCACGCCGTGCAACTGGCTGTCATCGTCGACCGCGGGCATCGGGAGTTGCCGATCCGTCCCGACTACGTCGGCAAGAACCTGCCGACCGCCGGCGACGAAGACGTGCAGGTCAGCGCCGAAGGCGTGGTGATCAGATGAAGCACCTGGTGTCGATCTCGGACCTCTCGGCCGCGGACATTCATGGGTTGCTGGAGCTGACCGATCACATGGTCGAGATCTCGCAACGACCGATCCCGAAGGTGCCGGCCCTGCGCGGCAAGAACGTCGTCAGCTTGTTCTTCGAGGACTCGACTCGCACTCGCACCAGTTTCGACACCGCCGCCAAACGGCTGAGTGCGGACACGATGAACTTCGCGGTGTCGTCGAGCAGCGTCAACAAGGGCGAGAGCCTGCGCGACACCATCGAGACGATCGCGGCGATGGGAGTCGACGCCTTCGTCGTACGGCACAAGTCCAGCGGGGCCCCGCAGACGATCACCCGATGGACGACCGCCAGCATCGTCAACGCCGGCGACGGATGGCACCAACACCCGACGCAAGCGCTTCTCGACTGCTACACGATCCGCACGAACCTCAACCGGCGCGACGGCTTCGACGGGTTGCGCATCGCCATCGTCGGCGACATCAAGCACAGCCGCGTCGCACGCAGCGACGTGCAGGCGTTCACCGCGCTGGGTGCCCATGTCACCCTGGTCGGACCGCCGACGCTGATGCCCCCTTCGCTCGACGGTTGGCCGGTCGATGTCTCGCACGACTTCGATGCCGTGTTGCCCGACCTCGACGTGCTCTACCTGCTGCGCGTGCAACGTGAGCGGATGGACGACGCACTGCTGCCGAGCCTGCGCGAATACTCGTCGATGTACGGCTTGACGGCCGGGCGCGCCGCCCAACTTCCGCCGCACGCACTGGTGATGCACCCGGGCCCGATGAACCGTGGCGTCGAAATTGTCGTCGACCCAGCCGAACTGACCGGCTCGGTGATCCTCGACCAGGTCACCAATGGCGTAGCCGTACGGATGGCCGTGCTGTTCCACCTCCTCGGATCGGGGAGCGACTTGAAGGGCGAATCAGCGTGACTCTCATCGTCATCCGCGGTGGAACCGTGTTGGATCACACCGGGCAGCGTCGTGCCGACGTCGCGATCGAGGACGGACGAATCGTCGAGGTTGCCACGTCGCTGGACGGCGAGGTGAACCTCGATGCCGGTGGATGCACCGTTGCACCGGGCTTCGTCGATCTGCACGTGCACCTGCGCGAGCCCGGTCGCGAGGAAGCCGAGACGATCGAGACCGGCAGCCGCGCCGCTGCACTCGGTGGGTTCACGGCGATCGTGGCGATGCCGAACACCGAGCCTGCGCAGGACACGCTCTCGGTCATCGAGTTCGTCCGCGCCCAAGCCCGACGAGCCGGTCTGTGTGATGTGCATCCGGCCGGGTGCATCACCGTGAATCGCGAGGGCAAGGCGCTCGCCCCGTTCGGGGAACTGGCCGCCGCCGGCGTGCATCTGTTCACCGACGATGGCAATGGTGTGCAGGACCCGCAACTCATGCGCCACGCCCTCGAATATGCGAGCGCCCTCGACATCACGTTGGCCCAGCACTGCGAGGTGGCCTCACTGACCAAGGGCGCCGTGATGCACGAGGGCTCGTGTTGCAGCCACCTCGGCCTGCCCGGTTGGCCGGCGATCGCCGAGGAGCTGATGGTCCACCGCGACATAGAGTTGTCTCGGCTCACCGGGGCCCGCATCCACCTGCTGCACCTCTCCACGGCCGGCAGTGTCGAGCTGGTTCGATCGGCGAAGCGAGATGGGTTGCAGGTCACGGCCGAGGCAACTCCGCACCACTTCACCCTCACCGATGAGCTCCTGGCCGGCTACGACGCGGTGTACAAGGTCAACCCTCCGCTGCGGACCGCTGCCGACATCGCCGCGATCAAGGCCGGCCTGGCCGACGGCACGATCGACGCCATCGCCACCGACCACGCGCCCCACCCTCCCGAGTCGAAGGAGAGCCCGCTGGATCAAGCCCCGCCCGGCATGCTCGGGCTGGAGACGGCGCTGGCGTTGGCCATCAGCGAGCTCGACATGCCACTGGCCGAGATCGTCGCCGCGCTGAGCTGGAAGCCGGCCGCGATCGCCGGGTTGGGTGACCGCCATGGGAGGCCGATCGAGGTCGGCGAACCGGCCAACGTCGTCGTGTTCGACCCCGCCGCTGCGTGGACCGTGGTGCCGGCGAAGCTGGCCAGCAAGAGCCGCAACACGCCATACGCGGGCCGCACCCTGCACGGCAGGGTGCGGCACACGCTGCTGGCCGGCAGGCCCGTCGTCATCGACGGCACCCCCCAACGCTGAGGATTCCCGGGCACGCGTTTCAATCTGGGCGCCAGTGAAATCTCACCGCGCCTGGTGACCGGGTTCGCATGGGGCCCAGATCGGCTGGCCGGATGGTTGCCCGATCGGACCTTGTCGCCCAGTGGCCCACCGCGCAAACTGGGGCGAGTTTGTGCGAGAACCGCCACGGACAGGAGGCACACGATGAGCACCGACAACCCAGTGGGATATATCGCCCAATCCACGAACAACACGTGCTGGGCAGCGTCGACGGCGATGCTGTTGGGTTGGAGCGAGGACATGCAGGTCGTCGAAGACATGAAGCAGAAGTTTCCCGACAGTGTGTGGGACGACGGCGCCACCGAACTCGAGCTCGGGCAGGTCGCCCAGGCGTACGGCTTCACCCAGATCTACCCGGTGTGCCAAGGACCCGACGGTTGGGATCAGTGGTTGAACGACAACGGACCGCTGTTGATCCAGGTTCCGGGCAACGCGTATCACAGCATCGTGGTCGCCGGCATCAACGTCAGCGCCGACGAATCGGTCGAGGCCAGCCAAGTGCATGTCATGGACCCGTGGAACGGCGACCGCTGGCTGCAGTTCGAAGACTTCGAGACCCAGTACGAGATGGCCGGCACCAACTGGGGCAACAACGTCTACCGCCGCTAGCGCGACGAGGGTGAGACGCTTCAGAGGCGGGTGAGGATCTCGGGGCCGTGGTTGGTGACGAGCACGGTGTGCTCGGTGTGGGCGGCGAGCGATCCGTCGGCGCTGACGACCGTCCAATCGTCGTCGAGCACCATCACGTCGTCGTGACCACCGGCGATCAGCATCGGTTCGATCGCCAGCACGACGCCGGGCTCGAGCCGGGGCCCTTTGCCGCGCCGGCCGCGGTTCTCCACATCGGGTTCCTCGTGCATCGCCCGACCGATCCCGTGGCCGCAGTAGTCGCGCGGGCTGCCGTACCCAGCGGCGTTCACGACCGACTCGACCGCGGCGCCGACATCGCCCAGGTGCCCTCCGGGAAGCATCGCCGCGACGGCAGCGAACAGAGCGCGATCCGCCGCGTCGATCAGGCGCTGCGCGTCGGGCTCGATCGTGCCAACGCCCATCGTGAACGCGGCGTCGCCATGCCAACCGCTGACGATCGCGCCGCAGTCGATCGACAAGATGTCACCTTCTTGCAGCGGTCGCTCGTTGGGGATGCCATGCACGACCTCGTCGTTGACCGAGGCGCAGATCACGGCGGGAAAACCGTGGTAGCCGAGAAAGTTCGAGATGGCGTCTCGGGAACGCAGCACGTCGCGGGCGATGTGATCGAGACGCAAGGTTGTGACGCCAGGGCGGGCTGCGACGCGGATTGCCTCATGCATCTCGGCCACCACGCGGCCGGCAGCGCGCATGTGCCGAAGCTCATCAGCGCTACGGCGCGGCAGACGACGCATCGAGGACTCCGGCCTCAGCGGGACGCGTCGACGGCGGCCGCGAGCAGGCGGAACACGGCCTCGGGGGACCCGACGCCATCGATGACCGCCAGCCGACCCTGGCTCTGGTAGAACTCGATCAACGGCGAAGTCTGTTGCTCGTACAGATCGAGACGATGCTCGATCGCCTCGGGCGTGTCGTCATCGCGATGCATCACATCGCCGCCGCACACCTCACAGATCCACGGCAGCTTCTCGACACCGACAGCGACGTAGTTCGTGCCACAGTCGCGACAGACTCGACGTGCGCTCAGCCGTGCCAGCACCAACTCGCGCGGCACATCGAGGTCGAGCACCAGATCGATCGGCCGCTCCGCGGTGATCTCGTCGAGGGCTTGCGCTTGGAACACGGTGCGGGGGAACCCGTCGAGGATGTACCCACGGCCCTTGGCGTCGTGGTGGCTGAGCCGTTCGTTGACGATTCCGATCATGATGTCGTCTCCGACCAGCCCGCCGTCGTCCATGACCTTCTTCGCCATCCGACCGAGGTCGGTGCCCTCTCGGACGGCGGCTCGCAACATGTCGCCCGTCGAGATGTGGGGGACCACGAAGTGGCGCGACAAGCGCACGCACTGCGTCCCCTTACCCGCACCTTGCCGGCCGAGCAGAATGAGCCGAGCGCCGGGGATCATGCCGCTGACGACCCGCCCTTCGACAGACGGGGCAGGGTCACTTCAGGAAGCCCTCGTAGTTGCGCAGCATCAATTGACTGTCGATCTGACGCATGAGCTCGAGTGCGACGCCGACGGCGATCAACACGGTGGTACCCGCGAACGGGAAGTTCTGCACGTCGAACAACCACAAGATGATGTACGGCGTGATCGCGATCACCGCAACGAAGAGCGCACCCGGAAGCGTGATGCGGTTGACGGCTTTGGAGAGGTAGCGCTCGGTTTGCGGACCGGGACGAACGCCGGGGATGAAGCCGCCCTGGCGACGGATCTGGTCGGCCTGGCGGATCGGGTCGAAGGCGATCGAGTTGTAGAAGTAGGCGAAGGCGACGATCATCACCGAGAAGAGCACGATGTAGACCATTCCGTGGCTGTTGACCAGGTTGCCGTCGACCCACTTCTGAACCGATGCACGCCACCCGGTGCCATTGCTGCCGCCGAGGAAGTTGGTGATCAGCACGGGCAACAGCAGCACCGAACTGGCGAAGATGATCGGCACGACGCCGCTCTGGTTGACCTTCAACGGGATGTAGGTGTTCTGACCGCCGTACATCCGGCGACCGACGACTCGCTTGGCGAACTGCACCGGGATGCGCCGCTGGGCCAACTCGACACGCAC
>JANPOJ010000619.1:0-1619 GCA_031427935.1 Ilumatobacteraceae bacterium
TGATGGGGCTGGATCCGTTCGATCGTCGTCAACAACACGGTGATGGCGTCCTCGAAGGCGGCCCTCACCGAAGCGGGATGTTGAAGCACCGATCCTCCAATCTGCCGAGCGCATAGGTCTCGTAGTCGATCCCGAAATCAGCCATCAGGTGCCGGCAGCGATCGCTCCAGGCAAGTGCGGCAGGGGACGACATGCGGTGCACGACCTGGGTGATGCCGCCCTCGTAGACCCGATACTCGGCCCACGTGCCGGGGAAGTCCTTCACGCAGCCGACCTCGATCGACGGCACGCCACACGACATCGCCCGCACCCGATGGCGATGGGTGTGGCCGGCGGTGTAGGCGACGATTTGCGGTCGACGCGCCGCGACCTCGGCGAGGCCGTCGCTGCTGTCGGGATCGAGGCCGAAGTACTCGTTGTGGCGCCGGCCAGAGATCCATTGTTGATGGTGACCCATCACGATCACCGGCGCACCGGCCGCTGTTGCGTGGTCGTCGAGCCACTGCAGTTGCTGCGCCGAGATCGACCCTGTGGTGCGCTCCGGCAGCACGGTGTCGAGCAGGGCGATCGACACGCCCGGCAGATCGATCCACTCGTCGCCTGTGTACACCTGTTGCCCGCGGTAGGCATCGTGATTGCCGCGCACGACGTGCAGGCGACCGCCGAAGGCATCCCGATAGCACGACTCGAACATCGCGAACTCTGCGTCGGTGCCGTCGTTGGTGAGGTCGCCCTTCACCACGACCGCGTCGAGATCGGCGGCGGCCATCTCCTCCACCGCGGCGCGGTTCATGGTCTCGGGATGTGGCGGCTCGCCGGGGTCGACGCGTTGGATCGGCCCGCGCGGGTCGTCGTCGATCCTCCCGCATTCGGTCTCGCCGTGGTGCAGGTCGTTGACCGTGCCGATCCGACACAGCAGCGCCCCGTCTGGTCGCGCCAACGTGCGCACCTCATGACTGCCGAGGTGATGAACCGACTCTGGTGCCAGATCCGTGAGGCGAACGACCGCGCCCGCCGGTGCCGCCGAATGAGCCACGATCAGATCATCGGCGACGGTCGTGATGTCCACGCCGCCGAGAGTATCGGCTCAGGCCTTGACGATGACCGTCCCGGCGATCTTGTCGTGCCAGGTCTGATTGCGCTTGTCCCACAGCATCCACAGGTAGCCGAGGTAGCAGAAGAACCCGGAGAACACGTGGGCGAGCTGCCAACCAAGGGCGCGCCATGCACTGATCTGCTCGCCCCGGTCCGCGCTGATCACCCTGATGCCGGTCGCCTTCATCCCCCACGACTGGTTGCGGCTGATCTTGCGGCAGAAGATGACGAGGTAGGCGATCGACCCGGCCACGGCCAGCAGCACCGCGAGCGCAATCGTCGGGCCGGTCGGGACATTGCAGCTGGTCTCCCTGTTGTTGATCGTGCATCCCACCACGTGACGAGGGCCCGAGAAGACGACGATGATCGCCGGGATCGAGAACACCAGGCCGGCAATGGCGTCGATGAGAAACGCTCCCAACCGGGCGCCGAAGCTGGCGTACTGCGGGCTGGCGTCGTACTGCTGCGGGTACGCCTGATAGCTGGGCAGCGGACCCGCACCCGGCGGAGGGGGTGGGGGTGGG
>JANPOJ010000620.1:0-16558 GCA_031427935.1 Ilumatobacteraceae bacterium
GCTCTGTCGGTTCCGTCGGGTCCGGCTGGGGCTCTGTCGGTTCCGCGTCGGCCATGAGTTGTCCAGGTTAGCGGGGTGCCTGTCGCGATGGAGAGCGCCCCACCGACGCCGTTGACTATGGTCGGACCGTGCCAACGTCGCGGCCTCCCTGGGTGAACCGAGTCGATGAACTGCACTTGCTGACACCGCTGCGAATTCTGTCGATCATCATCGTCGCGATCGTGATCGCCATCGTGTTGCGCACGGTGGTCAGCCGTCTGCTGAGCCGAACGATCGGTCTCCCGGGAAGTGACAGAAGCCGTGCCGATGCGCGGCAGCGGGCGTTGGCGTCGGCGCTGCGGTCGGCGGTCGTCGGTGTCGTCTGGGGCACGGCGGTCATCACGATCATCAGCGAGCTGGGTGTGAACATCGGTGGCGTCATCGCCACCGCCACTGTGATCGGTGGCGCGGTCGCCTTTGGTGCGCAGACCCTGATCCGCGATGTGATCGCCGGGTTGTTCGTGCTCGCCGAGGACCAGTACGGCGTCGGCGACACCGTCGACATCGGCTACGCAACAGGCCAGGTCGAGCGCATCACGCTCCGCGCCGTGCGGCTACGCGATGGCGAGGGCAAGGTCTGGCACGTCGCTCACGGCAACGTGGCCTGCGTCGCCAACCTGTCGAAGTCGGCCGTGGCGCTGCTCGATCTCGAGGTCGCCCGCGACAGCGATCTCGGCGTGCTCGAAGAGGTCGCCCGTCGGCTCGGCGGGCGGCTTCGCGAGCACCCGTCGGCCGGGCTGGTGATCACGGGCGACGCGACGGTCGTCGGGTTGACCGAGGTGCGCGACGACCGCCTGGTCTACCGCTTGACCGCTCCGACGCTGCCGGGTCGGCGCGACGAGGTTCGTCGGGCCTGGAGGGTGCTGGCCCTCGGTGCGTTCAACGAAGGCGAGCTGCGCGCCCCGCCCGGCCCGCCGACGATCGCGCACATCATCACCACGGTGCCGTCAGGCGATGCCGGCTCGGCTGAGTAGACCTAGTCGGTGACCACCACGGTGGTGCCGATGCCGGCGAAATCCCACATGAACAACGCGTCGGCCGTGGCTTGGCGCACACATCCGCCCGACAACGCCTGACCGAGCTGGGCGTCGGACTGCACCGGAACCCCGTCGCGTTTGGGGATCTCGTGGAACCCGATGTTGTCGCCCAGTGGGCCCTGCGCAAAGCGAACCATGAACCTCATGCAGATGTTCGGGTGGTCGATGTTGCAGGTGAACGCCGAGCGCGAGAAGACCTGGTAGGTGCCCGGAGTCGGCTGCCCGAAGCGCCCGGACACCCGGTACGTACGCACCGTGACGTTGTTGCCGTCGACGATCCACACCCGCATCTGGTTCTTCGAGTAGACCACCCGTCGCCCGATGCCCGACAGGTATGGCACACCGGTGTCTGGCGGTGCCACGACCTCGGTGGTAGTGGGTGCCTCGGTGGGCGGAGGCGGCAGCGTGGGCGTCTCTTGGATGCTGCTGCCTCGGGTGGCTGCGGCGATGGCATCGGCGGCCGTGGCGACGTTGCTGGCGACCGGTGCGTCGACGGGTGCATCGACGATCGTGGTCGTGGTCGTCGACGGCGGTGTGATGGCCGAGACGACCGACGGCAGTGCCACGCCCATCACCCAGAGCGCCCCGACGCCTACGAGCAGCGCTGCAACCCGAACCCTCAACTTCACGTCGAGCAGGTTAGTGGGGTGTTCTCACATCCGTCGAGGGGGCCAGGCGCACATGTGTCAACAACGTCGGGCCCTCCGAGAGGGCGAATTCGGTGACGCCTCCGGCCTCGGCGAGGTCGGTACGGCAGGCCTCGATGGCCGCCAACGCACTCGACGGACCCTCGATCGTCAACTCGTCGACGGCAGCCCGTTGGCTGAGCTTGGCCTCGGTCTTGGCCCGCCGAACAGCGGCCAGCACCTCGCTGACCGGGACCAGCAGCGACACATCGCCGAGTGAGACCAGCGGCGTGGCGTCGGGCCATGACGAGGCGTGGACCGAGCCGTCTCGCCACCAACTCCAGACTTCTTCGGCGACGAACGGAAGGAACGGAGCGAACAGGCGATGGATGATGTCGAGCGCCTGTCGCAACGCAGCTCGGGCCGAGTGCGCGGCATCGTCGCCCTGCGTGCCGTAGGCACGACCTTTGACCAGTTCCACGTAGTCGTCGCAGAACCACCAGAAGAAGGCCTCGGTGCGCTCCAGCGCCCTGGCGTAGTCGAACTCGTCGAGGGCGCGGGTCGACTCGTCGATGACATCGGCGAGCCGGGCCAGCATCGCTCGATCGAGCGCAGCCGTGGGAATCGCATCGGCCGGTGGTGCACCGAACCCGAGCACGAACTTGGTCGCGTTCAGCAGCTTGGTGCCCAACTTGCGGCCTATCTTCATCTGCCCCTCGTCGAACGCGGTGTCGACGCCTGGTCGGCCCGATGCCGCCCAGTACCGCACGGCGTCGGTGCCGTATTCCTCCAAGAGGTTGATCGGTGTGACGACGTTGCCCTTGCTCTTCGACATCTTCTTGCGGTCGGGGTCGAGGATCCACCCGGAGATCGCCGCGTTGGACCACGGGAGGCAGCCGTGCTCGTGGTGGCTGCGGACCACGCTGCCGAACAGCCACGTACGGATGATGTCGTGTGCTTGCGGGCGCATGTCCATGGGAAACACGCGGGCGAACAAATCGGGATCGTCGATCCAACCACCGGCAATGTGTGGCGTCATCGATGACGTCGCCCAGGTGTCCATCACGTCGGGATCGCCGACGAAGCCGCCTGGCTTGCCGCGCTGGTCCTCGGTGAACCCGGCGGGGCAGGTGACCGACGGGTCGATCGGCAGTTGGGCGTCGTCGGGAGTGAGGATCTCGTCGTACCACGGGTTGCCCTCGCTGTCGAGCCGATACCACAGTGGAATGGGCACGCCGAAGAAGCGCTGCCGGCTGATCAGCCAGTCGCCGTTGAGGCCACCGACCCAGTTCTGGTAGCGGTTGTGCATGTAGGCCGGATGCCAGGTCAGTTCCTCGCCACGCGCCAGCAGTGCAGTGCGCAGGGCTTCGTCGCGGCCGCCGTTGCGGATGTACCACTGCCGGGTGGCGACGATCTCGAGCGGTCGCGTGCCCCGTTCGTAGAACTTCACCGGATGGCTGATCGGGCGTGGCTCGCCGAGCATCTCGCCCGATTCGATCAGCAACTCCACGATCTTGCGCTGCGCTTGCTTCGGTGCCAGGCCGGAGACCTGGGCGTAGGCGGCCTTGCCGGAGGGCTCGGTGATCCACTCCGGTGTGTCGATGGCCATCCGGCCGTCGAAGCCGATGAGGGCCCGCGACTGCAGGTTCAGCTCGCGCCACCAGGTGACGTCGGTGGTGTCGCCGAACGTGCAGATCATGGCGATGCCCGTGCCCTTGTCGGGCTCGGCCAGGTGGTGGGCCAGCACGGGCACTTCGACGGCGAACAGCGGGGTACGCACCGTGGAGCCGAACAGCGGCTGGTAGCGGGCGTCGTCGGGATGAGCGACCATGGCCACGCAGCTGGCCAACAGCTCGGGTCGAGTCGTGTCGATCAACAGGTCGCCGGCGCCGTCGCTGCGATGGAACGCCAGCTTGTGGTAGGCGCCGGGCACATCCCTGTCTTCCATCTCGGCCTGGGCGACCGCGGTCCGTTCGTCGATGTCGTACAGCGTCGGCGCGTCCTGCTGGTAGGCCTCGCCCCGTGCCAGGTTGTGTAGGAACGCGAGCTGGCTGACCCGCTGGGCGCGTGGCCCGACGGTGGTGTAGAGGAACGACCAGTCGATGGAGATGCCGAGCCGTCGCACGAGTTGCTCGAAGACCACTTCGTCTTCGTGGATCACGCCGTGGCACAGGCTGACGAAGTTGGGCCGGCTGACCGGGATCGCCCGATGGTCCTTCGGCACGTTGCCGTTGTACGGCGCCGCGAAATCGGGGTCGAACGGCAGCGTCGGATCACAGCGCACGCCGGTGACGTTCTGCACGCGACGCTCGGTCGCCAGGCCGTTGTCGTCCCACCCGATCGGGTAGAACACGCGCTTGCCGCGCATGCGGTGGAAGCGGGCGACGGTGTCGGTGTGCGTGTAGCTGAACACGTGCCCGATGTGCAGCGACCCGCTGGCAGTGGGCGGCGGCGTATCGATGGCGAAGACCTGGTCACGAGTCGCGGTGCGATCGAAGCGGTAGGTGCCGTCGGCTTCCCACCGCTGCATCCAGCGGGCCTCGACGCCGTCGAGTGACGGCTTCTCAGGAATGTTCTTCGTGTGCTCAGACATGGTGCGCCAAGGCTACCGACCACCTGGCAGACGCCGAGGCCGAGATTCGTTCGAAATGTGACCACATAGTCTGATAATGTGTACACATGGAAGTGGGCGTGCGGGAGTTGAAACAACATCTGTCCGACTACCTCGACCGAGCTGAGCGAGGCCAGACGATCACCATCACCGACCGAGGTCGTCCCAAGGTCATGCTCGTACCGCTGCCGGGTGGTGGCGATCGAGTGGCCGAAGGGATCGCCGAGGGCTGGATCACGCCCGCAGCGAAGCCACGGTCGCTTGCGGCTCGGAAGCGGTTTCGATCGGTGGAGCCGATCATCGATGTGCTCGATCGCGACCGCGGCGACTGACCGCACCGATGACGACCTACGTCGACTCGAGCGCGCTCCTCAAGAACTACTTCGACGAGCCTGATTCGTCGATCGCTGACCGCATACTCAGCAGCGATCCAGTTCTGGTGACCAGCTGGGTGACATACGTCGAGGTTCGGCGCAACCTCGCTCGTCAGTTGCGCGGCGCGGAGCTGCGAGAGGCAAAGGAGCAGTTCTCCTCCGACATCGACCAGATCGCACTCGTCGCAGTAGATGAGGCCGTTTGTCGCGCGGCGGCCCAGATTGGCGAGCAGCTTGGTGTGCGATCGCTGGATGCGATTCAGCTGGCAAGCGCCCAGCGCTTGGCGATCCCGTCGCTGCCGTTCGTCACCTTCGATCTTCGACAGGCGCAGGCGGCTCGTTCGCTCGGGTTTGTCGTGCTCGGGAGTTGACGGCAGTACTCAGGATTGGTGGCGGAGGGCTGCGCGTACCCGTTCGGTCCAGTCGATCGACTCGGTCGACACCCCGTTGGCGCGGAACTCGTTGCGTTGCTCGGCCAGCGTGCCAGCGGCCTCGGCCGCGCCGATCTCGCCGAGCCACCGCTGCAGTTCGGCGCGTAGGTGCGATGCCAGCGCTGGGCTGGCGCCGCCGGTGCCGACGGCGACCGTGACAGCGCCATCGCGGGCCACGGCCGGCAGGGTGAAGGTGCAGTTGGCCGTGTCATCGGCCGAGTTCACCCAGATGCCCCGCTCGGTGGCCTCCTCCGACACCAGGGCATTGACGGCGGGGTCGTCGGTGGCCGTGATCACTAGCCGGACGGCGTCGAGGTCGGCCGATTCGTAACCGCGGACGGCGATCCGCACCCCCAGTTCGTGGATGCCATCGACCACCGCCGGGGCCACGACGGTGACGCCGGCATGGGCGCTGAGCAGGCCTTCGATCTTGCGAAGCGCCACCCTGCCGCCTCCCACCACCAGCACCGGCACCCCGGTGAGGTCGAGCATGATCGGATAGTCGAACGCCACGTCGGCAGGCTAGCAACGATGAATTACTTTAATCTTGATCAAATTAGTCGTAATTAGGTACGATGCCGGGGTGAGCCTGCTCCAAGCCCCCGACAACGTCGGCCAGATGCACCCCTCCGAGGTGCTTCGCTGGGCCTTCGACACCTACGGGGTCGACAACGTGGCGATCACGTCGAGCTTCGAAGATGCCGTGCTCGTGCACCTCGCCGTCAGCGCCAACCCGGCGGCCGACATCGTGCTGCTCGACACCCAGTACCTCTTCGCCGAGACGTGGTGGCTGGTCGAAGAGATGCAGAACCGATTCGGCATCAACCTGCGCGTCGTCACCCCGCGGCCCGAGATCCATCGCGACAACCTGTGGCAGACCAACGTCGAAGGCTGCTGCGCGGTGCGCAAGGTCGAGCCGCTGAATCGCTCGCTCGAGGGCAAGGCGGCGTGGGTCACCGGCGTGCGCCGCGTCGACGGCCCCACCCGCGCCTACGCACCCGTCGTCAGCTACGACATCAATCGCAACCTCGTCAAGATCAACCCGCTCGCGACATGGACCGACGACGACATGTCGCTCTACGCCGAGATCAATCAACTGCCCGTCAACCCGCTCAGTGCCCGCGGGTATCCGTCGATCGGCTGCTGGCCATGCACCCGCCCCGTCGCCGAGGGCGAGGATCGCCGCGGTGGCCGGTGGTCCGGCAACACCAAGACCGAGTGCGGACTGCACGTATGAACGCGACGGCCAGCCCGCATCTCGAGTCGTTGGCCGACGAGGCGGTCACGATCATTCGCGAGGTGGCCACGGAGTGCGAGAACCCTGTGCTGCTGTTCAGCGGTGGCAAGGATTCCGCGGTGCTGCTGCACCTCGCGGTGCTTGCCTTTGCACCGGCGCGGTTGCCCTTCCCGGTGATGCACGTCGACACCGGCCACAACTTCCCCGAGGTCATCGAGTACCGCGACGAGTTCGTGCAGCGCGTCGGCGCCCGCTTGGTGATCGCCAGCGTGCAGGATTCGATCGATGCCGGCAGGGTCGTCGAGGATCCGGGTCCTCGGGCGAGCCGCAATCGGCTGCAGTCCGTCACGTTGCTCGATGCGATCACCGAGCACGGGTTCGACGCAGCGTTCGGCGGAGGGCGCCGTGACGAAGACAAGGCTCGCGCCAAGGAGCGCATCTTGTCGTTCCGCGATCGCCATGGTCGTTGGGACCCGCGCAACCAGCGGCCCGAGCCGTGGGACGTCTTGAACGCGCGCATCCGCAAGGGCGAGCAACTGCGTGCCTTCCCGCTGAGCAACTGGACCGAGCTCGACATCTGGCAGTTCATCGCCGCCGAGCAGATCCCACTACCCGGCATCTACTACTCGCACCAGCGCGAGGTCGTGGCCCGCGACGGCATGTTGCTCGCAGTCGGTGGCCCGGTCGTGCTCGAGTCGGGTGAGGTGTCGTCGATCGAGACCGTCCGCTACCGCACGGTGGGCGATGCCAGTTGCACCGGTGCGGTTCGCTCGGCGGCTGCAACCATCGACGACGTGATTGCGGAGGTGTCCACGGCACGCATCACCGAGCGCGGCGCGACACGTGCCGACGACACCTTCAGTGAATCCGCCATGGAAGACCGCAAACGAGAGGGCTACTTCTGATGAGCACCGAGACATCCCTACGCATTGCCCCTCCACGAATCGCGAACCTTCGCATCGCCACTGCCGGAAGTGTCGACGACGGCAAGAGCACGCTGATCGGTCGTCTCCTGCACGACACCAAGACCGTGTTCGAGGATCAGCTCGCTGCGGTCGAGAAGGCCAGCCGGAGGTACGGCGACGGCGAGCGCAACCTCGCGCTGCTGACCGACGGATTGCGAGCCGAGCGCGAGCAGGGCATCACCATCGACGTGGCGCATCGCTACTTCGCCACGCCGAGCCGCAGCTTCATCGTCGCCGACACGCCCGGGCACGCGCAGTACACGCGCAACATGGTGACGGGCGCCTCCACCGCCGATGTCGCGATCGTGTTGGTCGACGCTCGTCATGGAGTGCTCGAGCAGACGCGCCGCCACGCGTTCATCGCCTCGCTGCTCGGCGTGAAGGCGATCGCCCTCGCCGTCAACAAGATGGATCTCGTCGAATGGGATGAGGGAGAGTTCGACTCAGTCGCCAAGGACCTCGCCGGGTATGTCGAGGCACTGCCGACGCCCGTGCCGGTGGTGGCGTTCCCGATCAGCGCCCTGCACGGTGACAACGTGGTCACGTTGTCACCTCATTCGCCGTGGTACGAGGGCCCAGCCCTGCTCGAGTGGCTCGAGACCTTCGATGGCTCGGGCCTCGCTGAAGTGCCGGCGCGCCTCGATGTGCAGCGCGTGATTCGTCCGCAGGGCTCCGACTTCCGGGGGTTCGCCGGCCGATTGGCCGGCGGTGGTCTGCGAATCGGCGACCCTGTCACTGTGTTGCCGAGCGGGCGCACCAGCACCGTGTCGGGCATCCAACGGTTCGGTCGCGAGATCCCGTTCGCCGAGGCCGGCCAGGCCATCACCGTGTCGTTGCACGACAACATCGACGTCGCCCGTGGTGACGTGTTGGTGGTCGGTGCGGCGGCCTCGACCGAAGTGGTCTCGGGGCACGTGTGTTGGATGATCGATCAGCCGTTGCGCGAAGGGTCGCGGTACTGGTTCAAGCACGGCACCCGCGTCGGTCGGGCGATCGTCGACTCCGTCGAATATCGCCACGACCTGCACACGCTCGAGCCGGTCGCCGCTGATCAGATCGAACTGAACGATCTCGCGATGGTGCGGCTGTCGCTGAGCGAGCCGATTGTCGCCTCGCCCTACGAGATCAGTCACGAAGGTGGGCGGTTGATCCTGGTCGACGAGGCCACCAACACCACTGCCGGGGCGATGATGATCACGGTGGCTGCATGATCTCGTTGGTCGGCGCCGGCCCGGGTGACCCGGAGCTGCTGACCGTCCGCGGCCTGCACAGGTTGCAACGGGCCGACGTGGTCGTTCACGATGCGCTGGTGGGCACGGGCGTGCTGGCACTTGCCCGGCCCGATGCCGAACTGGTCGATGTCGGTAAACGTCCCGGTGCACCTGTGCCGCAGGAACTGATCAACGAGTTGTTGGTGCAACTCGGCCGCAGTGGCCGACAGATCGTGCGCCTGAAGGGCGGCGACCCATTCGTGTTCGGTCGTGGTGGTGAGGAAGCGCTGGCGCTGACTCGCGCCGGTCTCGCCTTCGAGGTCGTGCCCGGCGTCTCGTCGGTGATCGCCGCGCCTGCGGCAGCCGGCATCCCTGTCACGCATCGCGGCATCAGTGCGTCGTTCACCGTCGTCACTGGTCACCGCCAACGCGGTGAGACCGCCGTCAACTGGCACGCCCTCGCACAGGCCGGCGGCACGATCGTGGTGTTGATGGGGGTCGCCCAGCGGGGTTCGATCGCCGAGGCGTTGATGGAAGGCGGCCTTGCCGCCGACACACCGGTTGCTGCGATCCGCCATGCCACCTCGAGCCAGCAGCACGTCGTGCGCTGCGCGCTGTCCGAACTCGCCGAGGTCGTGGTCGAGTCGCCGGCGACGATCGTGATCGGCGCAGTCGCCGCGTTCGATCTGCACGGTGAATTCATCCGGGGGCTGGCGGCCGCCGACACGTAGGCTGGCGGCCCATGCTGCACCTGTACGACACCGCCACCCGAGAGGTACGTGAGCTCGCCATGCGCGAGCCCGGCACGGTGAGCATCTACCTGTGTGGCCCGACGGTGTACGGCCCGCCGCACCTCGGTCACGGTCGAGCGACGCTGGTCTACGACGTGTTGCGCCGCTACCTCGAGTGGACAGGCCTGCACGTGCGGCTCGTCAGCAACATCACCGACATCGACGACGCGATCATCAACCGCGCCAACAACGAGAAGCGGCCGTGGCAGGACATCACCACGAAATGCGAGTCGGTGTGGTTCGAGGCCATGGGCAAGCTGGGCGTGGCCCGGCCGACCGACGTGCCCCACGCCACCGAGTACGTCGAGCAGATGGTCGCGATGATCGGGCAGCTCGTCGAGATCGGCCGCGGCTACGTCACCGACGATGGTGTGTACCTCAGCGTCGAGTCGGTGGAGGACTACGGCCTACTGGTCAACCAGCACCTCTCCGACATGCTCGAAGGTGGCGGCGACCGCGAGGTGTTCGGTGCCGAGAACAAGCGGCATCCTGCCGACTTTGCGATGTGGAAGTTGGCCAAGCCGGGCGAGCCATCGTGGCCGTCGCCGTGGGGTGACGGCCGACCCGGCTGGCACAGCGAATGCGTGGTGATGAGCCTCGACATCCTCGGCGAGGGCTTCGACCTGCACTGCGGTGGCATGGACCTCAAGTTCCCGCATCACGAGAACGAGCGCGCTCAAGCGGTTGCTCTGGGCAAGCGATTTGCCAACCACTGGATGCACAACGGTTTCGTGGTCGATGCCGAGGGCGAGAAGATGTCGAAGAGCCTCGGCAACGTCGCCAACCTGCTCGACCTGATGGATCACTACGACGCCCGCGCGTACCGGATGTTGCTGTTGCAATCGCACTACCGCGGCCCGGTCTCGGTCGGGCAGGACAACATCGACGCCTCGGTCAATGCCCTCGCCGGGCTCGACTCGTTCGCGTCGCGCACCGCCGGTCTGGCTGCTGCTGACGCCGATGCCGATGTGTTGGCGAAGTTCCGCGAGCGGATGGACGACGACCTCGATACTCCCGGGGCGACGGCGTTGCTGTTCGACACGGTCCGTCGGGCCAATGCTGCGCTCGACGCGGGTGATTCCGTCGCGGCATCGCTCGTCGCCGCGGTCCACGAGATCTGCACCGCGTTCGGCCTCGTGCTCAACGCGGGCGGCGAGGTGCCCGACGAAGCCGCTGCCAAGGCGGCGGCGCTCGACGCGGCTCGTGTTGCCAAAGACTTCGCCACTGCCGATGCCATTCGCGCCGAGTTGCAGGCCGTCGGCTGGACGGTCGAGACCACCAAAGCCGGCACCACCCTCCGCCGCTGAGGCTGCGGCCAGTCGGGCGCGAAACACGAATCCCCAGTACCTGAATCGCGCCCGATGGGGCTTCGGTGGCGTCAGGCGGTGGACGACATCGACGGGACGCCGGGCATGTCGACGTCGCTGCTGATGTGCATGGCGGTGTGGATGAAGGCCTCAGCGGCGCGTGACTGCAACCGGTCGCGATGCCAGATGATGCCGATCTGGCGGTCGAGGTTGGCCTTCAGTCCACGGATGGCGACACGTGCATCGGGGATCGAGCGCTCGATGGTGAGCAGTGGCACGATCGCCACCCCCAGCCCGATGGCGACCAGCCGCTGCGTCGTGAGGTTGTCGTCGCTTCGGAACACGATGTCGGGCTCGGCGCCCACCCGTTCGAGTGCCCGGGCGACGCGTGTCGCGCACGGGTCGCCGACCGGCATCGAGATCATTCGCGCGCCCGACAGTTGGGCGAGATCGATGGTGTCCGACTGCGCCAGTGGGTGATCGGGGGCCGTGATCAGCACCTGAGGATCGCGGATCAGTTCGACCATCGCGTACGAATCGTCGAGCGAGGCCACGTCGGCGAACGCCAGATCCGCCTGGCCGGCGCGGATCAGCCCCTCGACATTGCTGATGATCGGTTCGTTGTGCAACTCGACGTTGATGTCGGGCCACGAGGTGAGGAACAGGGCGAGCGTCGGTGGCAGCAGCCGGTTGCTGGCCGACTGAAAGGTGCCGACCCGCAGCACGCCGGCATCGCCTGCAGCCATCGCATCGAGGTCGGCCTTCGCCGCAGCAAGGCGGGCGATGATGTGACCGGCGTGCTCGAGTAGCACCTTGCCGGCTTCGGTCAGCGAGACCGAACGTGGGCCACCAGGTCGATCGACGAGGCGATGGCCCACGGCCTTCTCCAGCGTCGAGATCTGCTGAGAGATGGCGCTCTGCGCGTACCCGAGGCGAGTCGCCGCCTGGGAGAACGAACCGGTCTGGGCGACGGCTTCCAGGGCCATGAGATGGCGCACTTCGACGCCGAGGGGTAGATCGAACTCACCGATAGATTTCAGCATTTATATCTATTTCCCTTATTGATCGCATGGGACGATACTCATGTACAACTTCGATTCAAGGAGATGATTCATCATGGCAGCTTTGGTTCTGCTTGCTCTACTCGTGGGCGCCGCACTGGCCCCTCGCCACGGCATCGATTCCCGTGCGCAGTTCACTGGGCAACCCGACTGGCGCGGCCACGGCGCGTGAACCCCGCACGCCGTCGCGGCCCACCGATCTAGCCCCGCCACTTCCCCCCGGTAGTGGCGGGGCTGGCCCCATTTCGCGCCGCGTCCACCGCGCTGGTGCTGCTAACAGCCATCCATCCGATAAAACGGGGGGTCGTGGCGAAGCGAGAGCGCACTCCAGTGCCGAAGGGGTACTGGACGATTTGGACGACGGTTGCGCTCGACCTCGTGGGATTCGGAATCATCGTGCCGATCCTCGGCCGGTATGCCGAACGGTTCGGGGCGTCGGGTCTTACCGTCGGCTTCCTGTTCGCCTCGTTCTCGCTCGCCCAACTGCTGTGTGCGCCGCTGCTCGGGCGACTGTCGGATCGCATCGGTCGCAAGCCCGTGATCGTCATCTCGCTCATCGGCACGGCGGTCGGCAGTTTCATCACTGGCGCGGCCGGTGTGCTGTGGCTGTTGTTCGCCGGCCGGATCGTCGACGGCGCGTCGGGTGGAAGCTTGTCGGTTGCCCAAGCAGCAGTCGCCGACATCGCCCCTGAAGAGCAGCGGCCCGCGCTCATCGGCATGCTCGGGGCGGCCTTCGGCGTCGGCTTCGTACTCGGTCCGGCGATCGGCGGCCTCGCCGCCCTCGGTGGCCCTCACGTGCCGTTCTACGTCGCCGGGGTGTTGGCCAGCATCAATGCGATCGCGGCGATGGTTCGCCTGCCAGAGACTCGTCACCCCCGCGACCGTGTCCGCCACGCAGGCGTGACAGCACCGATGTCACCGATCCTGCGTCACCTCGCCATCATCGGTTTCATCACAGTGATCGCCTTCACGGCGTTCGAGGCGACGTTCTCGTTGTTCGGTGATCGGCGCTTCGGCCTCACCGAGGCCTCCTCGGCGGCGGTCTTCCTCGGCGTCGGCCTGGTACTGGTGGCGATCCAAGGTGGCGGCTACGGGAGGCTGGTCGAGCGGTTCAGCACGCAACGACTGTTCGAGGTCGGGCTCGCGCTGCTGATCGCCGGCCTGGCCGTGACCGCACTGGCGAAGGTGTGGCCGGTGTTGATCATCGCCCTGCTGTTGCTAGCAGTGGGTCAGGGGGTCGCCTCGCCGTCGATCACTTCGCTGGTCACGCAGCACGCACCGGCTGATCGCCGCGGCGAGGCCTTGGGCTATCAGCAGTCGGCCAACGCCGTTGGTCGTGTGCTGGGTCCGCCTGCGGCCGGGGCGATGTTCGACCGGGTCGGGATCTGGAGCCCCTACATGGCCGGTTCGCTGCTGTGCGTCGTCGCGATGGCCCTGGCTGTGACATGGGGCCGCGATGCCCGAATGTCAGTCGTTGCGGCTGGCGGCTGCGAGAATGTCGGGATCAATGACTGACATCCTCGAACACCGCGCCCTCGATCGGCTTGCCGATTTCGAGGCTCGTTGGCGGTCGGACTCGCTGCCCACTCGTCGTACTGCGACACCGATGGGGTATCAGCCGGGCCTCGACGGCCTACGAGCGATCTCGGTGATCGCCGTCATCTTCTACCACGCTGGTTTCGGCTGGATGCACGGTGGCTTCCTCGGGGTCGAGGTGTTCTTCGTCGTCTCCGGCTACCTCATCACGTCGTTGCTGCTCGAAGAGCGCGAGCGCAGTGCTGGGGTGCGTCTTCGCCAGTTCTGGTTGCGAAGGGCTCGCCGCTTGCTGCCGGCGCTGTTCAGCGTGCTCATCGTCATCGGGATCTGGGTCGCCCTGTTCGGCACCGCCCAGCAGCAGTCCGACCTGCATCGGGACCTCCTGCCCGGCATCTTCTACTTCGCCAACTGGGGCCAGATCTTCGGCGGTGCCCAGTACTTCGGCAACTTCTCGCCGCTGCGCCACCTGTGGAGCCTGGCGGTGGAAGAGCAGTGGTACCTCCTGTGGCCACTGGTGTTCGTGTTGATCACTCGCAACAACAAGCGGCCCGCCCACATCGGTCGGGCGATCCTGATCGCCGCTGGTGTCGTGATGGTGATCACCTGGTGGTTGGCGAGCCCCACTGCGTTGACCTCTGACCGCACCAACTTCTTGTACTTGTCGACCCTCACGAGATCGAGTGGCCTGTTACTGGGCGCAGGTGCAGCCTTCCTGTGGCGCCCATGGCGGGCGAGATCAGCCGCACCGGGTCGCACCGGCGTCGTGCTGAACGTCGCCGGCCTCGCGGCGACCTCCATGCTCGTCTACGCGTTCACCGCCGCGCACCTCACCGATCGGTCGATCTACCGCTGGCAGCTGGCAGTGGTGTCGATCCTCTCCCTTGTGGTCGTTGCGGCAGTGGTGCACCCGGCCGCCTTGGTGCCCCGCGCCTTCTTCTCCTCGCCGGCCCTCGTTGCCCTCGGAAAGCGGTCGTACGGCGTGTATCTGTGGAGCTGGCCGATCTCGGTGCTCTGCGGCGCCTATGTCGGTTCGTGGACCAAGTTCATCATGGCGATGTCGCTGACCATCGTGGTGTCGGAGTTCTCGTACGTCTACATCGAAACACCCATCCGGAAAGGGTCGCTGCGCAAGTGGTTCGAACGGCCACGCGACTCCGACTGGTCGACGCGCACAATTGCCGCAGGGTTCGTCGGCGCCGTGCTCGTCGCCTCGTTGGCGATGTACTACACGCGGGTGCAGCGGTTCGATCGTGCTGCCGGCGGCCCCAACGTGGCAATCGATCTCTCCAAGGTGCAGCCGCTGGGCCCAGGCGCTGTGGCGGCGACGCCAACGACAGCAGCCACTGCCGTGGTCCTGCCCGGTGCCAGTGTTGCGCCGACCTCGGCCGTCGTCACGGTTGCGCCCGTGCAGCCGCCCGGCCCGGCGCGCATGGTGATCGTCGGCGATTCGCAGGCGCACGCCTTGGCGATCAACCTCCCTACGGGGATCGACAGCGCGTTCACCATCAGCGACGGCTCGGTCGAGGGCTGCAGTGTGTACGACGCCGGCACGGTGCGCTCGGCGCGCGCCAGCTTCAACCGATCGTTCGCCGACTGTGGCGGGTGGGCCGACAAGTGGGGCAAGGCGGCCGGCAAGGGCAAGGCGCAGATCGCCCTGGTCGTGTTGGGCGCTTGGGATGTGTTCGACGTCGAGGTGGGCGGTCGGGTCATCGCCTTCAACACCCCAGCGGCTGATCAGCGATTCGTCGACAACCTCGGTTCGGGTGTGGCTGCGTTGCGTGCGGCGGGCTCGAAGGTGGCGTTGCTGGAGGTGCCGTGCATGCGGCCGAAAGACGTCAAGGGCGCAGGAGTGCCGGCATTGCCCGAACGAGGTGACGATGCACGCGTGGCTCACTTGAACAAGTTGTTGCGCCAGGTCGCTGCGGCCGATCCCGCCAACGTGACCTTCGTCAGCGGCCCCACGCAGTGGTGCAACGACCCGGCGATCTCGACCGATCTCGGCTATCGCTGGGATGGCGTGCACGTGTACAAACCCGGCGCCAAACTGATCTACGAGACCATCGCTCCGGCGCTGCTGTCGATCCCCAGAAGCTGAGCGAATCGGTCATTTCCGCTTGACAGTCTCCGGTTACCCGGCGGTATAGTTACCCGCAGGTAACATTGCTGGACCGGGAGTGATCATGGCTGACTTTGCGCTCAACGAAGACCAATTGCAGATCCAGAAGTGGGTGCACGACTTCGCCGAAGATGTGATTCGCCCCGCAGGTCACGAGTGGGATGAACGCGAGGAGTTCCCCTATCCGATCGTCGAGCAGGCGGCCGAGATCGGCCTGTACGGCTGGGAGTTCTTGATGAACAGCTTCGGCGACCCGACGGGCCTCACCTTGCCCGTGGCGATCGAGGAGTTGTTCTGGGGCGACGCCGGCATCGGCATGGCGATCATGGGTTCGGCGCTGGCAGCGGCCGGCATCAGTGGCAACGGCACGCCCGAGCAAGTGATGGAGTGGATCCCGCAGTGCTACGGCGACGCCAAGAAGATCCAGCTCGGTGCGTTCTGCGTCAGCGAGCCCGACGCCGGCTCCGACGTCTCGTCGTTGCGTACACGAGCGGTGTACGACGAGGCCACAGATGAATGGGTGCTGAATGGCACGAAGGCGTGGATCACCAATGGCGGCATCGCCGACATCCACGTCGTCGTTGCGACGGTCGACTCCGAGCTGAAGGGCCGCGGCCAGGCGTCGTTCATCGTCCCGCCCGGCACCAAGGGTCTGAGCATGGGCCAGAAGTACAAGAAGCACGGCATCCGTGCGTCGCACACGGCCGAAGTCGTGCTCGCCGATTGCCGGATTCCCGGTCGCTGCCTGCTTGGCGGCAAGGAGAAGCTCGACGCCAAGTTGGCCCGGGCCCGCGAGATGGGCCACAGCGGCGAGAAGCAGCCGGCGATGACGACGTTCGAAGCCACTCGCCCGGCCGTCGGTGCTCAGGCGCTCGGTATTGCCCGTGCCGCGTACGAGTTCGCACTCGCCTACGCCAAGGAGCGCAAGGCGTTCGGCAAGCCGATCGTCATGCACCAGGCGATCGCCTTCAAGCTGGCCAACATGGCCGTCGAGATCGACGCCGCCCGGCTGCTGATCTGGCGCGCCGCCTGGCTCGCCCGCAACGGCGGCTTCAAGAACGGCGAAGGCTCGATGAGCAAGTACAAGGCCAGCGAGGTGGCCGTGCGTGTGTCCGAGGATGCGATCCAGATCCTGGGCGGCTACGGCTACACCCGTGAGTACCCGGTCGAGCTCTTGCACCGCGACGCGAAGATCCACACGATCTTCGAAGGCACC
>JANPOJ010000621.1:0-3167 GCA_031427935.1 Ilumatobacteraceae bacterium
GCCACGAAAGACGACGTCGAGGTCGGTGGTCGCACGAGCGTGGATGCCGAGGCGGAGTTGCATCGCCGTACCACCTTTGACGATGAACAGATGGGCGCCGTCGTGGTGGACATCGTCGAGCATTGCGCAGACCACACCGACGCGGACGAGGTGCATGACTCGCTGGGCGAGCTGTCCGATCTCGGCGGCATGTCGTCGCAGGAGCCGTTGGAACTCCTTGGCGCCTTTCGGCCGTTCGGTCATGAAACCGCTCCGCCGACCAGTTGCGCTACCAACTCGTCGTGTTCGGATGACGTGATCGCTCCACGTTGTCGGGCGGTGGTGATGGCTTGGCGGGCGAGGTAGGTGGGCACGGTGTGGAGCGTGTCGCGCAAGGTGCGGCGGATCGTCGTCACCGTGACCGCATCGAGCTTCGTGATCTCGTCGACGGCCAAATCCCCCAGCCGCCATCTCGGAACCACGAATCCTCCTTCGCGTCGCGATCGTGGTTTCTATCTGGATTGAGCGGACTACCGTCGGCGGTGTCGCCAGCGCGGTCTCGACAGGCTCACCCCGATCGAATGTGAAACACTGCACATGGCTGCTCACTCGACCTGAACACTCTCAACCCCCACGAGTCAATGAAGTGGTGGCAGCCCCGGCGACGCGGCGTTGGAACCACTGGCTCCCAGCACGGCAAGCACTGTCACAGCAGGCCGCTGTAGGCGCCACCGTCGACGTGAATCTGGACCCCGGTCAAGAACGCGGCCTGTGCGCTGCACATGAACGCCACAAGTGCGCCGAAGTGTGTCGGATCACCGAGCACTCCGGCAGGCACGCCAAGGGCGACCGCATCGGGCGAAATGCCGTAGAGCGATGTCACGCGGTCTGTTGCGTGGAAGCCGGGCTGGACGGTGTTGACCGTGACACCGTCGGCTGCGACCTCCGTTGCGACGGTCTTCAGGAAGGCTGTCGCTCCCGCGCGAGCAGTGTTCGACAGGATGATTGTTGCCATCGGCTGACGGACTGATACTGAAGTGATCGCTACGAAGCGGCCCCACCCCTGATCTCGCATCGCTGGCACCGCCGCCTTACACATACCAACCACGCTCATCAGATTGAGGTCGAGGGCCGGATGGTAAGCCTCAATAGGTGTGCTCGCGAAGTTGCCCGGTGGGGGTCCCCCGCTGTTGGCGACGGCGATGTCGAGCCTACCCAGGGCTTCCGTGGCCGCTTCGATGAATGCAGCTCCACCTCTAGCGTCGGAGATGTCGCACACCAGCGGCACGCAACCTTGCCCGATACGTGCCGCAGCCTCCTCGATCCGACCTTTGTCGCGGCCACAGATGGCAACACGAGCGCCCTCGGACGCAAGCGCCGCAGCGGTCGCGTATCCCAATCCACCCGATGCAGCTGCAACCGCTGCGCAACGACCCTTCAGTCCAAGATCCACGAGACGAGGCTATCGCTGGCGCCCTGCTCGCCTGGTGAGAACCGTGAGGGGAGGCGAACGGGGTGGACCGATGCGGTGCAGCGTCGACGACGCAATCGTCGTTTACTTCGCGCGATATTCTCCGAGACGTCCGACGAGAATTGACAAGAATCTCAAGGAGCAGGGGTAGCCATCATGTCCAGCCAAGCTGACGTTGATACGTACAAGGCGACCATCGTCGTTGGCAACATGAAGCCGGCGTCGCGCACGCGAGACGCCGGTCTGGCCATTGCTCAGGCCTGTTCGCGATATTTCGGAATCGCCGATCCAACCATCGACGTGATTGAGCTGGGCAGCCTCTCGTCGACTCTGTTCGGTTGGGGCGAACCGGCAGTTGCAGCCGCGAAGCACCAGGTACTTCAGTCGCGGCTTCTGATCGTTGCTTCGCCTGTCTACAAAGCGTCCTACACCGGATTGTTGAAGGCCTTTCTCGATCAATTCGGCCGGGATGAGCTGGACGCGCTGGCGACCGTTCCGGTCATGGTGGGAGCGGGACCAGCGCACTCCCTCGCGGTCGAGTGTCAGCTCCGTCCGGTTCTGATCGAGATCGGTGCGTGCTGCCCAACCCGAGGCCTCTACATAACGGAGGGCGAAGTCGCCGATATCGAACGTCCCGTCACTGAATGGCTGAACGTGTGGGGCGACGCGCTTCGGGCAGTCGTTTCCTGCCGAAAGAGCATGGCGACTGCCCCCGTGCCGCACGGCACATGACTCCACCGCCCACGTCGTTATGGCGCACGCTGGTGGACACTCCTTGAACGATGTCACTACACTCCGGGCGTGGTGATGATACTGACGACTAGTGGATGGGGTCTTTGGGGCCACCTTCTCGAAGGGGGAGGGTGGCGACATGGCTGATCTGTTGTTGTCAGGGGGAACGTTGATCGATGGCACCGGTGCCGGCCCCCGGGCGAACTCCGCCGTCCTGGTGTCGGGCGATCGCATCGTGGCTGTGGGGGCCGAGGCAGAAGCCGCGGGGGCTTCCAGCCATGCCATCGCCATCGATGTCTCCGGTCTCACGGTCATGCCTGGCCTGATCGACGCCCATGTCCACGTCACCCTCGGCGAACCCTCGGGTAACGACGAACTCTTCCACAGACGCGAGCCCGCCGCGGCGGCGTTCGTTGCGGCGCACAGCGCACGCCGGGTCCTGCAAGCGGGTGTGACTTCGTTTCTCGATGTCGACGGCTTGTACGACATCGGCCCGGCGCTGCGCGATGCGATCGCCTGTGGTGCGGTCGAAGGACCGACCATGAAAGCCGGCACCTACGCGCTGATGACCGCTGTCGGTGGCACAGCGGGCCGCTTCATCCCCGATCACGGAACCGCGGGTTACGCCGAAGTGGTGCGCGACAAGGACGAGATGATCCGTGTCGTACGGCGCCAGGTGAAAGACGGATCCGACGTCATCAAGGTGCACGTCACCGGATCCATCCCGAATCGACCAGGTGAAATTCAGGTCTGGACCCGTGAAGAGATGAAGGTCGTCTGCGACACAGCGCACGATCTCGGTGTAACAGTTGGTGCGCATTGCCGCGGGGATGCCGCAACACTCGACGCGATCCTGGCCGGAGCCGACATCATTTGGCATGCGTCGTACATGGGTGAGGCAGCGCTCGAGGCGATGGTCGATCGCAAGGTCGCCGTCGGTCCGGTGTTCACATTCCTCGCCAACCTCGACGAGTACGGAGCGAAG
>JANPOJ010000622.1:0-1657 GCA_031427935.1 Ilumatobacteraceae bacterium
CGCAAACGGCACCGGCTGAACCCGCGCGGTTATCGCCAGTTGAACCACGCGATCCACAGGGCCGCGGTCACCCTGGTCGGCCACGACACACCCGGGCGCGTGTACTACCTGCGCAAACAAGCCGAGGGCAAGACCCGCAAAGAAGCGATGCGCTCCTTGAAGCGACACATCAGCGACGCCGTCTACCAACGACTCGTCGCCGACGTCCGCGACTGACCCGCGCGCGAACTGACACGCGCTTGTCCGTCGAGCCGGTCGCCCGCAGGGTGGGCTCGGGAGGACAACGCGAGGACGTCACTGAAATCCAGCGTGGCCGGCATCGCACCTCACATGACCCGGCTCTTCGGAGCAGTCACTCCCGAACCCGGCAACCACGCTAACCCGACCGGCCCGGGCCCTGATCCGCAGGGCCACATCGACGCGCCAGACCACGACCAAAACAATCGCTTGACGCAAAGAGGATTCGCTATGGGGCGGGCGCGCAACCGTCGGGCTTGGCAACGAGTTCTTCCACACGCAATCACAGGGAGGTCGTACGTTCTGGGCTTCCGGAGCGGAGCCGACGACCCGATCACGCCTGTTTCGGTGTTCTGGCTTCTATCGTTGAACATTCACTAACGAGAGTTCAGCCGTCATGACAGACCACGACATCAGTGGCCACGAAGAAGATCCGATCGAGACCGACGAAGTCGACGGTTTCGACACACTGGGATTGCGTCCCGAGTTGCTGAAGACGATCAACGATCTCGGCTACGAAGAGCCGACGCCGATCCAGCGCCAGACCATCCCACACCTGCTCGCAGGCAGAGACTTGTTGGGGCAAGCAGCCACCGGCACCGGCAAGACCGCAGCGTTCGCCCTGCCGGTGTTGCAGATGATCGACACGTCCGCGAAGGTCGCGCCGTTCGCGCTCATCCTCGTGCCGACGCGGGAACTGGCCATGCAGGTCAGCGAGGCCATCTTCCGGTACGGACGAGAGCTGAACGCGAAGGTCACCCCGATCTATGGCGGCCAGCCGATCTTCCGCCAACTGCAGGCCCTCGATCGTGGAGTGCACATCGTCGTCGCCACCCCCGGCCGCGCCCTCGACCACATCGGCCGCGGCTCGCTGAACCTCAGCTCGATCAAGACCGTGATCCTCGACGAAGCCGACGAGATGCTCGACATGGGCTTCGCCGACGACATCGACTCCATCCTGCAGGCGACGCCCGACGAGCGCCAGACGGTGCTGTTCTCGGCCACGATGCCGGCACGTATCAATGCACTGGCCCGCAAGTATCAGCGCGATCCGGTGCGCATCCAGATCGGTCGCAGCGACACCACTCCCGGCACGGCACTCGTTCGCCAGAGTGCGTACATGGTGCAGCGGTCTCACAAGCCCGCTGCGCTCGGCCGCATCCTCGACATCGAGGCACCCAAGGCCACGCTCGTCTTCTGTCGCACGCGCACCGAGGTCGATCAGCTCACCGAGACGATGAACGGACGCGGGTACCGCGCCGAGGCGTTGCACGGTGGCATGGACCAGCCACAGCGTGACCGCGTGATGGGGCGCCTTCGCGACGGCACCGCCGAGTTGTTGGTCGCCACCGACGTTGCAGCCCGCGGCCTCGACGTCGACACCCTGACCCACGTCGTCAACTACGACGTGCCGTCCGCG
>JANPOJ010000623.1:0-12331 GCA_031427935.1 Ilumatobacteraceae bacterium
AGCAACTGGCCGCGCAGATATTGGGCGAGCAAGGTGTCGACTTCCGCGCCCACGCCAGCTCGGGCCGGAGCCTCGCCGACTGGGTCTCGCGCGTGGACGGCCTTTCGGACATGTCGGGGACGTTCCATGTCTTCGTGCATAGCGACTTCGACGACCAGGTGTTCGAGGCCGGCGAGGACGCGAACAACCGCCTGCAATCCAGCTCCTCGGTCGACATCCAGCTGGCACCTCGCGCCGATCTGATCGTGAACCGGATCGGTTCGATCGCGTCCCCCACGGCGGGGGAGGACATGACTGTCAACTGGGACATCCGGAACGCAGCATTGAAATAATGTTCACTCCGAATCTTACATCTGCAATGTCAGGTTTTGGTTATATCTATTCCTTTTATCTGATAATTGTGGTGCTTGAGATATGGCTTTCGTTCAGAGAAGATATTGTCAGGACAGCATTGAACTCATACGGCTGGAAGAAGTTATTGTATTCCGGCCTTTCACTTTTCTCTTATGACATATCAGAGAAAGCATTGCATGACGATGAAAAATTGGCTAAGAAACTTGCTATCATAGGCATTCCTTCCGCAGCATTCCTTCACGGCTATGTTGGTTTCATCTTTGGCGGTATCAAGGCAAACCCCTGGTGGTCAACCCCTCTTATGCCAATCATTTTCCTTATGTCCGCCATAGTATCAGGGATAGCGCTTCTGATCTTGCTGTATGTGATTTCGATGAGAATTCGAAAAAAAGCTATCGACCACAAATGCCTTCAATCACTTGCCCATTATCTCTGGATTTTCCTGATCCTGGATGCTGCGCTTGAACTGCTGGAAATAGTGAGTATGGAATATGAATCGCTTGAGGAGATCGAGATAATAAATACGCTGTTATCCGAGAAAATAGCATTCACTTTCTATGGTGTTCAACTGACGCTTGGAATATTGATCCCGTTCATTCTTCTGCTCGCAGCAGGTCTTATGAAAAACCGTGAAACGCTGAAGATGATAATGATATCTATATCATCGGTATTGGTCGTGATTGGTGTTTTCGCAATGCGATGGAATGTTGTGATAGGAGGACAGGAAATTTCCAAGAGCTTGAGCGGAACAATGACCTATGTCCCCAAATTCTTCGATATGGAAGGAGTTCTGCCGGCGATAATAATACTTATAATCCCGTTTGTCATCCTGTATGTGGTGACCAGGATACTTCCCCCCTGGAAGGATATGGAAGAAGAAGTCCCGGAGTGATATCGACAAACCAATGGTAAGGTATTTATTTCATAAAATCATCTCATCTTCCAATCTCCGAGGCTGAAAAACGGGTTTATGCATGCGCGAGAAGATATTTGAAATAATAACGGATGTAAATAAAATGTTCTCAATAAAAACCCTCAATGTCAATAAATTATGTTTTAGCACAGCTATTTGCCCCGGCGATCCCGCCCCCGATGACCAGAACGTCGTACGACTTCACCTGCGCAGCTTGCCACTCCGCGGCGATCGAGCCATTCACCGGTAGGCTCAGCGCTTCAGGTTCTCCTCGCTTCGGCGGAGCCGCTTCAGGCTCGGGACTGCGAGGGGGGATTGTGTTGGACAGCTCGATGGTGGATGACCAAGCGTCTGATGATCGACAGATGGTGCAACTGCTGGCAGTCGTACTGGGTGGCGACGACTCCGGTGCGCCGGTCGACAACGCCATCATCGCCAAGAAACTGGGCTGGAAGTTGGAAGCGGTCGCCAGCTGCCTCAACGAAGCCAAGGAACGCTCGCTGGTCTGGGGTCAGCGAAGCGGCGACAAGCCGGCGCCATGGTTCAAAGAGCTGGAGATCACCGTGCAGGGCAGACGCCTGCTGCGTTCACACAGCGGCGCCAAGAAGAAGTAGCCCCGTCAGACCGGCGCCTCGACACGCCGCAGCGGTGTGTGCATCGGCGGTTGGTGATCCCAGAGATCGGCCAGCAGATCGCTGCGCAATGAAGCCAGCGCAGGGTCCGCCCAGCGGTTGACGCGCTGCAACGGGTCGTCACCGAGGTCGTACAGCTCGCCCTCGGTGCCGTCGTGGCTGTAGCCCGGCTGGTAGGTGCTGCACACCCACCCATGTCGGGTGATGGTCCGCAGGTGTACGCCGACGCCGAACAGTTCGCTGTCCCACTCGGTCAACACCCGCTCGAACCCGCGGACGTCGGCATCGACGTCGTCGACGGGCAGCGCCGAGCCCTCCATCCAGTGCGGCGCGGTGATGCCGGCGATGTGGCAGAACGTGGGTGCCAGATCGACCAGGCCCACCGGTCGAGTCACTGTCGCTGGGCTGGCGCTGGATGCCGGGCTAACGCCGTTGGATGACGGTGCCGGCCTCCAGATCAGCGGCAGGCGCATCAACCCGTCGACGTGGTACGGCCCCTTGAAGAGCAGTCCGAAGTCGCCCTGCAGTTCGCCGTGGTCGGTGGTGTAGATCACGTCGAGATCGTCGTCCCAGCCACGTGCGCCGATTGCCGCGATCACCCTGCCCAGCGCCTCGTCGATCAACTCGCACTCGACGGCATTGCGGGCGTTGACCTCGCGCACCTGATCCGCCGTCAGGGTCGCCGGGACCCAGTCGGCCGGGGCTTCGTAGTTGGAGACCAGGCTGCCGTCGTACCACGCCTTCCAATGGCGGGGCTTGGCATCGAGCACCGCCTCGCGCCGCCCAGCGTCCTCGATGTAGCCGGCGGGCAGTGGCACGTCGCGCCAATCGACGCGGCCGAGCTCCGATGCGGGCGGGTCCCACGGATGGTGTGGGTCCGGGAAGCTCATCCAGCAGAACCAGTCGTCGTCGGCATCGAGCGAGTCGAGCCACGAGATCGTGCGATCGGCGACCCAGTCGGTGTGGTACCACTCCCGCGGCACTGCGTTGTCGTGCACCTGCGGCGCACCCGTCTCACCGCCGCCGGCGGCGCTGACCTCGAGGGCCATGTCGAGCACCGGGAAGAACATCGACACCGCCTCCGGATGGTTGGCAGCCATCCACCGCGCGTAGTGCAGCGGGCCAAGGGCGCCATGCGTTGCAGTCTCGAAGTGCTCGAAGCCGCGATGCAGCCCGACCAGTTCCTCGCGGGCGAAGCGGTTCTCGGCGAAGCGGGCGAACGGGTCGAGGAAGGGCTCGAAGTGCGGCTTGCCGATGAGAGCCGTCCGGTATCCGTTGTCGTGCAACACGGCGGCGACCGAGGGCGCGTCGACGGGGAGGGCGACACCGTTCATCCACACGCCGTGCGTGCTCGGGTACTGACCGGTGACGATGGTCGAGCGCGATGGCATGCAGACGACGGACTGCGGGTGAGCGCGTTCGTAGCGATAGCCCTCGGCCGCGAGCCGGTCGACCACCGGCGTGCGTGCAACGCTGCCGCCGTTGCAGCCGAGCGTGTCGTAACGCTGCTGATCGCTGGTCACCAACAAGATCTTGCGACCCATCAGCGTGCTCCCTGGTGCATGTCGGATTCCATCTGTCGCTTGAGCTCGTCGAGCGCGCCCGCTGTTGCGCCGCCGATCGTCAGTGCCATGGCGCGCGGGTCGGCATCGGTCGAGTACACGACCAGGCAGGTGTCGTCGCCGAGGTCGATCACGTCGATCCCGCCGCGGTGGTACGTGAACACCGGAGCAGTGATCCGGTACTGAAACCGGCGCTGGATGTCGTCGTGGACGAGGATCTCCTCGGGCATCGGGATGCCGGAGCCGAGGGTGATCACGCGGACATTTCCCTCGACGTGACATGAGTCGATGCCGGGGAACCACTCGTGCAGTCGCGTCGCATCGCCGGCCAGCTTCCAGACCGTTGCCGCCGGTCGGTTGATGCGGATCTGGTGGCGAATGGAGCCGAGTGTCATGGTGCGCGTCGTGTCATGGTGCGAACCGACGGTAGCGCCCGGCCAATTCGGCCGAGGAGTCCGTCCCGTCTCGTATCCTTGGCCGATGCGCCAGTCCGAGTCGCTCAACGACGACATCCGACTGTTGGGGCGCACACTCGGCGACGTCATCGCTGATCAGGCCGGCGGCGAGACGCTCGATCTGGTGGAGTCGATTCGCCGTGCCGCAGTCGGTGACATCGACCCGGCGCACCTCATCGAACTGCTCGACCCACTACCGATCGCCGACGCGCTGCACGTGATCCGGGCGTTCAGCTACTTCGCGATGTTGGCAAACATCGCCGAAGACACCGATCATGCCCGCCGCCGCCGGGCGCTGGTGCAGAGCGGCTCGGCTCCGCCACCCGGCACGCTGGCGCGCACGATCCAGTTGGTCAACGACGCCGGGCTCGACGCGGCGCACGTGCAAGCGGTGGTGGGCGCCAGCGAGGTCATCCCGGTGCTGACGGCGCACCCCACCGAGATCCGTCGCCGCACGATCCAATCGATCCAGACGGCGGTCGCGGCGTTGATGGCGCAGCGCGATCGAGTGGACATGAACCACGTCGAGGAGGCCGAATGGCGCGACGAACTGTGGCGACAGATCGTCACCTTGTGGCAGACGGCGATGCTGCGGCTCACCAAGTTGCGCCTGCGCGACGAGGTCAACGATGCGATGCGTTACTTCGAGCTGTCGCTACTGTCGCAGGGGCCGCTGTTGAACGCGGCGATCAACACCGCGTTCGGCACTCGGCCGGACCGCGAACGGCCGCTGTTGCGGATCGGCTCGTGGATCGGCGGTGATCGGGACGGCAACCCGTTCGTCACCGCCGATGTGTTGGCCGACACGTTCCAGCAACAGGCAGGTCTGGCCCTCGGCCACCACCTGCAGCAACTGTGGCGCCTGGCGGAGGAGTTGTCGATGTCGTCGCGCCTCGTCACCACCACGCCGGCCCTCATGCGCCTGACCGAAGCCGCCAACGACACCTCGCCGTATCGTCTCGACGAGCTCTACCGCCAGGCGGTGCGCGGCATGCATGCCCGCGTCGCGTCAACGGCGCAGAGCCTGATCGGTCGTGTGCCGGGCAATGCGCCGATCGGTGATCGCCCGCGGTACAACTCGCCGTCGGAGCTGCTGGCCGATCTCGATGTCATCGACGAGTCGCTGCATGAGCACGGGGCCCATGCCGTCGCCAACGGCCGGCTCACCGCGCTGCGCGGCGCGGTCGAGACGTTCGGGTTCCACCTGGCGACAGTCGACCTGCGGCAGAACTCCGCCGTGCACGAGGAGGTGGTCGACGAACTGCTGCGCATCGGTGGCGTGTGTGCCAGCTACCTGACGTTCGACGAGGCCAAGCGGGTCGAGGTGCTGTCAGCCGAACTGGCGACTGCACGCCCGTTGTTGGGCGTCGACTCGGCCGTCAGCGACCTGGCGGACAGCGAGTTGGCGATCCTTCGTCAGGCCGCCGACACGTTGCGCACCTTCGGGCCGAACTCGATCGAGAACTACATCATCTCGAAGTGCGAGTCGGTGTCGGATGTGCTCGAAGTCGCCGTGCTGTTCCGCGAGGTCGGCCTGCTTCGCTCCACCGCATCGTCGGCGTCGCCCAGCGAACTTGCCATCGGGATCGTGCCGTTGTTCGAGACGATCGCCGACCTGCAGGGTGCTGCCGCCGTCGTCGAGGCATTGTGGTCGCATCCACGGTACGCCGAGTGGCTCGACCACCGCGAGCGTCTGCAAGAGGTGATGCTGGGCTACTCCGACAGCAACAAGGACGGCGGCTACATGGCCTCGAACTGGGCGCTGTACCGATGCCAGGAGGATCTCGTCGGGGTCGCCCAACGGCACCGCGTGAAGTTGCGGCTCTTCCACGGTCGCGGCGGCACGGTCGGCCGCGGCGGCGGTTCGAGCTATCACGCGATCATCGCCCAGCCATCGGGCAGCGTGCAGGTGGGGCTGCGAATGACCGAGCAGGGCGAGATGATCAGCGCCAAGTTCGCGGACCCCGAGCGGGCCCGCCAGAACCTCGAGGCGTTGGTGGCGGCATCGATCGAATCGACGGTCTTGCGTGGTTGGCAGACCGACCGCGTCGACCCCAGGTTCATGCGCATCGCCGACGAGTTGTCGTCCGCGTCGCAGGCCGCGTACAGACAGCTGGTGTACGAAACTCCGGGCTTCGTCGACTGGTTCAGGGCGATCACGCCCGTCGTCGAGCTGTCGACCATGAACATCGGCTCCCGTCCCGCATCGCGTACCAACTCCGGGAGGATCGAAGACCTTCGGGCGATCCCGTGGGTGTTCAGCTGGAGCCAGTGCCGGCTGATGCTGCCGGGATGGTTCGGTGTCGGCACCGCCGTGACCGACTGGGTTGGCGGCGATGAGGCACGCGTCGCCGAGCTGCGTGACATGCACGAGCAATGGCCGTGGTTCCGCACCGTCGTGTCGAACATGGCGCAGGTGCTGGCCAAGACCGACCTCGCCATCGCGGCGCGCTACCAGACGTTGGCGGCCGACGTGGCCGGAGCCGAGCAGTTCTTCGACATGGTCGCAGCGGAGCACGCCAGAGTGGTGTGGACCGCGAAGGCGGTGTCGGGCCACGACGACCTGCTCTACGACAACCCGGCGCTGGCGCGTGGCGTCCGCTACCGCATCCCCTACATCGCGCCGCTGAACCACATGCAGGTTGCGCTGCTCCGCCGGTGGCGTGGCGGCGACCAGACCGAGCTGATCCAGCGCGGCATCCACCTGGCCATCAATGGCGTCGCCACGGGCCTGCGCAACAGCGGCTGAACCGGCACCTTCCTGTGGAGTTACCGGTGCCCACCTGGATGCCTCGAACAACTCCACAAGGCCTGCTACCCCTCAGCGAGCCAGGCAACTGCCCCTCGCGCCGCCGCCATGGCAGTGCTGAACGATGCCTGCAGCAGATAGCCGCCGGTCGGCGCATCCCAGTCGAGCATCTCGCCGGCCACGAACGTGCCGGGCAGGCGGCGCAGCATGAATCGCTGGTCGACCTCGTCGAGGGCGATGCCGCCTGCGCTCGAGATCGCTCGCTCGATCGGCATGGTCGCCTCGGTGTTCAACGGGACTGCCTTCACGAGGCCGGCCAACTCCGCCGGATCGGTCGGTACCCGATTGCCGGTCACCTCACGCAGCAACGAGATGGCGACTGGCGTCAGGGCGATCGTGTGCCGCAGCAAGGTCGCGAGCGAGTCCTTCGGCCGGCCGTGTGCCAGCCGCTCGCCGACCTGGGTGATCGTCAGGTCGGGCTGCAGGTCGATCGTGATCGGGCAGTGGCCACTGCGATCGAGCTCGTCACGTATGGCGGCCGACTGCATGTAGACCGGCCCGCCTTCGATTCCGTATCGAGTGATCATCGCGTCGCCACGAACGCGGCTGTCGCCCACCACGATCGCGATGTTCTTCAGCGGTACCGCAGCAAATCGGTCGGCGAAGTGCGTCGTCCATTCCATCCTCATGCCGCAGTTCGCCGGACGAAGGTCGTTCACCCGAACGTCGGCAGCTCTCAGGACCGGCACCCACCCACCGTCGGAGCCCACGCGCGGCCAACTCGCACCACCGAGCGCCAGTACGGTGATGTCGCTGGCCGCCTCGGCCGTGGTGTCGTCGCCAGAGGTGAATACCAATCGCCGCAGGTCGAGTGCACCGACGTCGGTCAACGCCCAACCGACCCAACGACGACGGACTTCGATCGACACCCCGAGGTCGGCGAGGCGAATGAGCCACGCACGCAGCAGTGGCGTGGCGCGCCACGATTCGAGGAACACGTGCCCGGTCGACCCGACGAAGGTCGGCTCGCCCAGCGCCGCGCACCACGCCCGTAGCTCAGTCGGACCGAAGGCGTGGATCGCAGCGGCAAGTCGGTCGCCTCCCGTGCTGTAGCGGGCCAGCAACTGTTCGATCGGCTCGCTGTTCGTGATGTTCAACCCGCTGCGCCCGGCCAGCAGCAGCTTGCGCCCGACCGACGGCATGTGCTCGTAGACAGTCACGACAACGCCGGCGGTTGCGAGTACCTCAGCGGCCATCAGACCGGCCGGGCCACCTCCTACGACAGTCGCCGATCGTGTTACGGCCACGGCGTCAAGCGGGCGAGGGTGAGCGTGGCGGCCAGTGCCACGGCCGCCCAGCTCAAAGCGCGGAGCGTGCCCTCGAGGGGCGCGAGCAGAGTGGCCCGCTCGATGTCCGCGACGTTGCCCTCGCTGTCCACGATCGTGCCGCGCACGTCGTTGGTCTTACGGCGCAGCCGGCGCGCCGGTGTCGACAGGCGTCGTTGCGCAGTGCTGAGGAAGTAGGCGAACACGGCGGCGCCGACGGAAGCGATGTCGAGCCGTTCGTGCTGTGCGTAGTAGCCGGTGAGCACCGGAAACGCGCCCCAGCTGGCTGCGAAGATGTGGTCGGTGTGCAGGCAGCCACCGAAAAGTTCGAGGTTGTAGCCGACGGCCAGCGCAACGCCGATGACGATGAAGATGATCAGTGGCAGGCCGACATCTGTCACGCCGACCACGCCGATCACCGTGGCGCCGCCGATGCCGATGATCGCCGCGGTGATGAGGACCGACGAGCGGATCGACGTCGCCAGCGGCCGCCCGTGCAGTTCGTCGAGGGCGTGCGCGCCGATGCCGACTGCGAGGAAGAACGCGACCACTGTGGCGACCAATCGTCCGGCATCGACCGGGCCGACCAGGCATGCTCCGATGACCACGTACGAGAGGTGCCACGCGGTGTACGGCGGGTGCAACAGGGTCCACCAGTCGCCCGCGGCCCGTCGCGACGCAAATCGCGGCCGCGCATAGAACGCCGGTGGAAGCTGGCTGACGTGCTCGACCGGCTTGTCGGGAGCGCTCATCCGGCGCGTCGGCCCCACATGATCAGGCCACCGCCCAGGCTCATGGTGCGAGTCCCGACGTCGTCGATGCCAGCGGCCTTCCACGCAGCCACCGTCCAGTCCACTGGGTACTCGCGGTAGTGCGTCGAGATGCTCGGGCCGAGGAACCGGCCGACGTCGTACCAAGCCCGCCCGCCGGTGAGCCAGCCGGCGATGGGGAGCACGACCCGCGTGTAGCACCACCATGCAACTCTCCACCACGGTGCGGTCGGAACGGCGAACTCCAGGCTGGCGATGGCCCCGCCGGGCTTCACGACGCGCGCCAGTTCAGCGACCGTGGCGGCCGGGTCAGCGACGTACCGAAGGAGGTAGGTGAACGTCAGCGCGTCGAAGTAGGCATCGGGAAACGGCAACTGTTCGCCCCGGCCGAGCATCAACCCGATGCGGTCCTGCAAGCCGGCCGCGGCCACGCTGCTGACGCCTTGCCGCAGCATGTTCTCGTTCAGATCGAGACCGACGATGTAGGCGTCGGTCACTTCGGCAAGGGCGCGGCTGACGCGGGCGGGCCCGCACGCAACGTCGAGCACGAGGTGGGCGTCCCCGCCGGTCACGTGTTCGACCATGGCGTTTCGCCAGCGACGGTTCTGACCCATCGACAGCACCTCGGCGAGCCGGTCGTAGCGTCCGGCCAGTGGGGCGAACAAGCGCCGAGCGAACACGTTGGGTTGTGTTCGGGATCGGGTGAAGTCCATCGAGCCGCTCCAATCAGCGCTGTTGCCCACGAGGTGTCATTGTGATGGGCGTGTCGTTGTCGAGAGCAGGTTACGACGTGATCGTCGTCGGAGCTGGTCCGGCTGGCAGTCTCGCCGCGTTCGCCCTTGCCAAGGGTGGCGCGCGAGTCGCCCTGGTCGACAAAGCGAGCCTCGGTCGCGACAAGGCGTGTGGTGACCTCGTCGGGCCGCGCGGGGTGCGTCTGCTCAACGATCTCGGTCTCGGCGTGCCTGGGGCGCGCACGGCCGGCGACATGATCGTGGCCGGCCCGACGGGTCGGCGCGTCACACTGCCTGCCCGAGCCGGGCGGACCTATCCGGGTCATGCAGTGATCGTTCCGCGCGTGCGGTTCGACGCCCACCTTCGTGCCGCAGCGTTCGACGCCGGAGCCGACGACATCTCCGCACGCCTGGTCTCGGTCGATGGCGGACGGGTCGTGCTCGACCGAGGACCGGCGATCGAAGCCGACTTCGTGATCGGTGCGGACGGCGCAACCAGCACCACCGCTGCCAGCGCTGGGCTGATCGATCCGGCTCGGGTGCTGTGGGGCTTCGCACTACGTGGCTACTTGGCGACCGATGTCGCCCTCCCCGTGATCGCCCTCTGGAACGACCTGCCGCGTCGCGGCTTTCCGGGATACGGCTGGGTGTTCCCCGGCCCGGAGGGTGCCAACCTCGGGCTCGGCGTCGGCTTGGGCCACCATCGCCACGGCGCCCGCCGGGCCCAACGGCAACTCGGCGCGTTCCGCGCTCATCTCCATCGCATCGGTCTGCTCGACGCGGTCGACGATGAGCCAATGCGCGTGCTCGGTGGATGGCTGAAGATGGGCATGGTCGGCACCCGTCCGGCCGGTGGCAACGTGCTGCTGGTCGGCGACGCCGCCGGGTTGGTGAACCCGCTGCAGGGGGAGGGGATCGCTCAGGCCCTGGCCAGTGGGTACGCCGCGGCCGATGCCGTGCTCAACCGACCCGGCAGCGCAGCGCCGGCATATCGGCGGTGGATTGCCGAAACGTTCGGCCCGTTTGCATCGGTGACCTCACCGATCCACGCGGCGCTGGTCGGTCACCCTCGCCGGATCGCGGCGGTCGCCGGCGTGCTGACCGCTCCGGTGGTCGGCCCGGCGATTGCGTCGACGTGGGCGATCTATTGGAACAACCTCATGGACGGCGCCTCGAGGTCTGCATCTGCCGCGACCGCAGGCGTCGTGCACCATCTCGGGGGCATGGTCACGAGACCGTCGCGCCTGCGTCGTTCGCTGCGCCGCGATCTCGGCGACGGCGACGCCCCGCACGTCGCGTCGTGACGCCCCGGTGGTAGAACGTTGGCCATGTCGATCCTCACCGAGCCAATCCACACCCTTCACGGCGACGAGACCTCGCTTGGCGCATTCGACGGCAAAGCGATCCTCGCCGTCAACGTCGCTTCCAAGTGCGGGCTCACGCCGCAGTACACCGGCCTCGAAGCCCTCCAGAAGCAGTACTCCGATCAGGGCTTCACCGTCGTGGGCTTTCCGTGCAACCAGTTCGGCGGCCAGGAGCCCGGGACCGCCGACGAGATCGAGACCTTCTGCTCGACGACCTACGGCGTGACCTTCCCGATGATGGAGAAGATCGACGTCAACGGCGACGCTCGACACCCGATCTACGCCGCCCTCACCGAAGTGGCCGACTCCGAGGGCCACTCCGGTGACATCCGCTGGAACTTCGAGAAGTTCCTGATCGCTCCTGACGGGTCGGTCACCCGCTTCAGCCCGATGGTGACACCCGAGGACACTGCCCTCGTTGGCGCCATCGAGGCCAGCCTGCCGGGCTGACCGACACACCCTCGCTCGTCACACTGACGCCGTCAGGCGACTTCCCGGCTCAGGCTGAGCAGTTCGTGCAACGACCCGGCGCCGAGCGGCCGCAGGGCAAGGACTTCGAGCGACTCACCGAGCGCGAGGTCGAGGTGCTTCGACTGGTCGCACGCGGCCTGTCGAACCAGGAGATCGGCGACGAGTTGCTCGTCAACCCGGCGACGGCCAAGACCCACGTCAGCCGGTTGCTGATGAAGCTCGCGGCGCGCGACCGCGCTCAGCTCATTGTCATCGCCGACGAGACGGGATTGGTCGAGGCCCGACCCCCGCGCTAACCGATTGCGCGGCCGTCGTCGAGCAGGTGGCAGACATGGCGTATCGCATGACTGACTTCGACCAAGCGCTCCGTGACCGGGCTGTTGTCCGATGTCACGGAGTCGCGCCAGAGCTGGTCGATCTTCTGTTGGAGCTGCGCTGTCGCCTGAGCGGCCCTCACCAGAGGTCCGTCGTAGCTCGTACCGTCGCTGGGCATGTCGTTCCTCACTTCCGCTCCGCTAGAGGATGCGGGGTCACCGAGGTCCGGGGCAACACCGTTACGTCGTGGCGTCTCGTCCGACGCCGTGCAGCACGCTACACCGCGGTTTCCGGATTGACCAGGCAGAACCTCGGAATCGTCAGCCGGCGGGCTTGGCCGGCGACGTCGGCGCATTGCGCATCGCCGCGTGCGCACCCGCGATTGCCTGGCGCACGACGTCCTCCACGTGGTCGACATCGAGGCCCAACACCTCACCGATGTGCACCGACCAGATCTCGCCGCGGATGTTGTTCTCGAAGTCGAGCTCACTGCGCAGATCCGAACGGGCAGCCTGCCGGTTCTGACTGATCATCACGAAGGTGGAGAGGAAGATCGCTTCGAGCGAGACGATCATTGTGAGAAGGCCGAACGGAAACTTGTCGAACTCGTGATTGACGCCGTTGAGCCCGACGTTCAGCGCGATCCACACACCGAACCAGATCATGTGTATGTAGACGAACCGCATCGAT
>JANPOJ010000624.1:0-7892 GCA_031427935.1 Ilumatobacteraceae bacterium
GGGTTAGTCGAAGACCGGCTTGGCCCGGTTCGAGCGCTTGAGCTCGGCCATGCCGCTGGTCGTGGCCACGATCTCGACGGCGTCCCACAACCGCAACGCCGCGTCGCCGCGCGGGATCGAGGCGATCACCGGCCCGAAGAAGCTGGACTCATTGGCCTGCCCCGGATGGAACGTGATGATCGGCGTGCCCACGTCTTTCCCGGCCCGCTCGAAGGCCAGATCGGTGTCGGCCCGGATGTACGCATCGTGTGACTCGTCGAGCGCGGCATCGGCCAAGCCCGGCGGCAGTCCGATCGACTTCAACAGGCCCTGCATGGTGGCGACCGGCTCGGTGGAGATCTCCTGCTTCATGCCGTGGAGGTGGATCGCCTCACCCAATGCGGTGTACACCGCGCCGACCTGCTCGTTGCCGTGCTCGAGGCGCACCTGGTCGGCGACCCGCAACCCGTACAACCCGGCCATGTGACTGGCCCGGTACTCCGGGGTGTACCACTCCTCGGTGCGGTGCTCGTTGATCATCTTCAAGCAGATGAACCGCCAGTTGACGTCGTAGTCGCGGAGCTGTTGCACCTCGACGACCCAACGCGACGTGATCCAGGCCCATGGACAGATTGGATCGAGGAAGAATTCGAGATCAGCCATGCGGCCGAGGCTATCGGCGCGCTCAGACGCGGGCGACTTCGCGCTCTTCGAAGGTCTCGATGAGGTCGCCCGGCTTCAGGTCCTGGAAGTCGCTGAGGCCGATACCGCACTCGAAGCCCTCGCGGACTTCGCGGGTATCTTCCTTGAACCGCTTCAGCGATGTGATGCTGCCCTTCCAGATGATCGTGCCGTCGCGCAGGAAGCGAACCTTCGAGCCACGGGTGATCTGGCCGCTGCGCACGATGCAACCGGCGATGGCACCGACCCGCGGCACCCGGAAGATCTCGCGGACCTCGGCTTCGCCCGTGACCACTTCCTCGAACTCCGGTGCGAGCATGTCGACCATGGCGTTCTCGATGTCTTCGAGCAGCTTGTAGATGATCTCGTAGGTTCGTACCTCGACGTGCTCGGCCTCGGCCATGTCACGGGCCTTGCGGTCGGGCCGCACGTTGAAGCCGATCAGCGTCGCGTTGGTGGTCGCCGCCAGGCTGATGTCGTTCTCGGTGATGCCACCCACGGCGCGGTGTACGAACGCCAGCTTGACCTCGTCGCGCTCGAGCCGTCGCAGCGACTCGGTTACGGCCTCGAGAGAGCCCTGCACGTCGGCCTTCAGCACGATGTTCAGCGTCGCCACCTCGCCGGCCTGGATCTGGCTGAAGATGTCTTCGAGCTTCACGCCCTTCTGCACCCGTGCATCGCCACGTTGCGCCTTCAACCGTTGGCGCTGCTCGCGGGCCTCGCCGACGGTCTTGGCCGTCTTCTCGTTGTCGGCTGCACGGAACTCGTCACCGGCGTTCGGAACGCTTTGCAGACCGAGCACCTGCACCGGCGTCGACGGACCAGCTTCTTTGATCTGCTGACCCTTGTCGTCGATCATGGCGCGGACGCGACCCCAGGCACCACCGGCGACGATGGGGTCGCCGACCTTCAATGTGCCCGTGTCGACGAGCACCGTGGCAACAGGGCCACGACCGGTGTCGAGGTTGGCTTCGAGCACGATGCCCTTAGCACGACCCGACGGATTGGCGGTCAGTTCCTCGAGCTCGGCAACCGCCAGCAACTGGTCGAGCAACTCGTCGACACCGACGTCTTGCTGTGCCGACATCTCGACCACGATGGTGTCGCCACCCCACGACTCGGGTACCAGTTCGTACTCGGCGAGCTGCGTCAGCACGCGACCAGGGTCGGCGTTGTCCTTGTCGATCTTGTTGACTGCGACGACGATCGGCACATCAGCGGCCTTGGCGTGGTTGATCGCCTCGATCGTCTGGGGCATCACGCCGTCGTCGGCAGCGACGACCAGCACGACGATGTCGGTCACTTGGGCACCGCGTTGACGCATCTTGGTGAACGCGGCGTGGCCAGGTGTGTCGATGAACGTGATCTTGCCGCCGTCGCGCTCTACCATGTAGGCGCCGATGTGCTGGGTGATGCCACCGGCTTCGCCGGCAACCACGTTGGCGTGGCGGATGCGGTCGAGCAGCGTGGTCTTGCCATGGTCGACGTGACCCATGACGGTGATCACCGGGGCTCGGGGCGTCTGCAACGACTCGTCATCGTCGTCGCTGTCGTCGAACATCGCCTGCAGTTCGAGCTCCTCTTGCTGACCGGGCTCGACCAGCAACAGTTCGGCGCCGACTTCGAGCGCGAACAGCTCCATCTGCTCGTCGGTCAGCGTCATGGTCGCGGTGACCATCTCGCCGTTCTGCAGCAAGAAGCGGATCACGTCGGCTGCGGTGCGGTTCAGCTTGGGAGCGAACTCCTGTGCCGACACGCCGCGCTCGACGATGATCGTGCCCTCGGGAACCGGGGCGTTGGTCGCTGTGTAGTTGGAGTTGTACGACGGCTGCATGTCGTCGAAGTCACGACGGCGACGAGCACGACTCTTCTTGCGAGGAGCACGCCGCTGACCATTCGGACGCGGGCCACCGCCACCGGGGCGCGGGCCGCCGGGCCCACCACCGGGGCCGCCGCCGGGTCCACCGGGACCGGGACGCGGGCCACCGAAGCCACCGCCGGGACGCTGAGCACCGAAGCCGCCGGGACGTGCGCCGCCGGGACCGGCCGGGCGCGGGCCACCGGGACCGGTCCGCGGACCGCCGGGCCCACCTGGGCGAGCACTGAAACCGCCGCCAGGACGGGGACCGCTGAGGCCACCGGCGCGAGCCGCGCTGGCGCCGGTCGGGCGAAGGCCTCCGGGAGGCGGCGGGATCGGGCGACCCGACGACGACATCGGTCGGCCACCACCGGGGGGCGGCGGGATCGATCGACCCGTCGGCGACGGACGTCCGGGAGGAGTCGCTGCAGGGCGTGGGCTGGACGCCGGCGCAGACGCAGCGGCCGGCGCGGCCGGACGGGCAGCGGGGCGCCCCTCGGCGGGCAGCGGTCGGGCCGCAACGGGAACCACGGGGGTGATCTGCGCTGGCGGAGCAACCGGGGCGATCGGCGCGGGGGCCTCGACCGCGGCCGGACGGTGCTCGCCGGGAACGGGGCGGCTGCTGGTGATGCGACGCGGCTCGTCGTCGTCGCGTGCGGCCGGTTCGGCGGGTGCCACCGGCCCGGCGGGCGCCGGCGGCTCGACAACGGCGACCGGTGCAGGTACAGGTACAGGTACAGGCTTGGGCACCACGACCGGTTCGGCCACGGCGGCCGGCTCGACGGGTGCTGGTGCCGGCTCGAGCTTCGGCTCTGGCTTCGGCTCGACCTCGGCGGCTGCAGGTGCGGCCTTCGTGGCCACCGCCTTCTTCACCGCTTCGTCGGGCTCTGCTGTCGGCTCGGCGGCGGGCGCGGCGGCCTTGGCGGTTGCCGCCTTCTTCGCCGCACTCTTCTTGACGGGCTTGACCTCTTCGGGCTGCTCGTCACGGGTCAAACCATCACGAACTGCGCGACGTTCTAGCCGATCGGCCTGTGCCTCGATGAGGGTGCTCGAGTGGGTCTTCACACCCACACCCATGGTGTCGCACAGCGCCATCATTTCGGCGTTGGTCATTCCGAGCTTCTTGGCGAGCTCGTGCACGCGCATGTTTTTCGCCAAAACCAGTTCAGCCTTTCGTTGGCATCGGCGTGCCGGAGTGTGTTCCGGCGGCCGTTAAGTCTCTCATGTTGGTGATAACGCTTTCGAATGGGATCCGCAACGTGTCGAGTGTGGAACCAGGCACATCGCGCCTCCACGCCCGAGCAAAAGCCTTGCGTCGCACGGCTGTGTCGAAACATTCGATCGAGCACAACCACGCGCCGCGCCCCGGAGATGTGCGACCGACCGTCGGCCCATCGGAACCCAACGTGCAGCGAACAAGCTGCTGTTGGGGTCGATGATCCCGACATCCGATGCACATCCGGACGGGAACCTTGCGTGAATCATTCTGCTGCGTTGTCACCGTCTCCTTGTGTTGCTACTACCTCTACCGGGGCTTCGGCTCCGTCAGGCTCTTGGACTGCCTCGGGCGGCGGGGCGTCACCGGCTGCTTGCGCATTCCATTGATCCTGGGTCATCACGCTGCCATCGGCGGCGCGCCATTCCATCTCGCCGCTCTCGGCATTGGCGACCCATTCGCCCTCTTCGTAGTCAGCGTCGGCGTATTCGCCCTCGGACGTCTGCGTCTCGCCACGGATGTCGATGCGAACGCCCGTGAGACGAGCCGCGAGTCGGGCGTTCTGGCCTTCCTTGCCGATCGCCAAGCTGAGCTGGTGATCCGGCACGATCACATCGGCCTGGGTGCCGTCGTCGCTGATGATGACTTCTTTGACCTTGGCCGGCGAGAGCGCCTTGGCGACGTAGTCGGCAAAGTCTTCGCTGAACGGCACGATGTCGATCTTCTCGCCGCGCAGTTCGTTGACGACCATGCGCACGCGGCCGCCGCGGGCGCCGACACATGCGCCGACCGGATCGACGTTGTGGTCGTTGCTCCAGACGGCGATCTTGGTGCGGTGCCCTGGCTCGCGGGCACAGGCCTTGATCTCGACGATGCCATCGGCGATCTCGGGAACTTCCAACTCGAACAGCCGCTTGATGAGACCCGGGTGGGTGCGGCTGACGACGATCTGGGGACCTTTGGCGGTCTTGCGAACCTCGACGATGTACGCCTTGACGCGGTCGCCTGGAACCGGCCGCTCGAAGGGCACCTGCTCTGCCTGGGGAAGCAACGACTCCACGCGCCCGAGGTCGAGCAGCGTGTACCGCTGATCGGTCTGCTGGATGATGCCGGTGACGATGTCGCCCTCGCGGTTTGCGTACTCCTCGAACTTGCGGTCACGCTCGGCCTCGCGGATGCGCTGGCTCATCACCTGACGGAAGGTCTGGGCGGCGATGCGGCCCATCTCTTCCTTCTTCGGCGTGTCGTCGCGCTCGTTGACCCAGTTGCCGTCTTCGTCGACGTCGTAGGCCGTGAAGGTGAACTCCATCGTGTCGGGGTTGACCTCGACCATCACCTCGTCGGCCGCCGTCGGACGACGCTTGTACGCCGTCGCCAAGGCGTCGACGAGCACGTGGAGCAACGTGTCGACGGTGATGTTCTTCTCGTTGGCCAACATCCGTACTGCTTCTGACATGTCGAGACCACTCACGAGGCGTCCTCCTTCACTTCTGCGGGCGCATCGGCCCGCTTGCTCTTCGGGGCCTTGCTTGGCTTCGGTGCGGGGCCCCACACAAAGACTGTTTTTGCTCGGTCGATCTTGTCGTACGGCACGACTCGCTCGGTCAGTGCAGCATCGTTGAGTTGGATCGTGACCACTTTGTCGTCGGCAGCGATCAGCACACCCTGCAGGCGTCGCTCGCTGCGCTCGCCCTCGGGCGTGACGATGTCGCGCAGCCGCAACGCCACGGTCTTGCCGATCGAGCGTTGGAAGTGGGTCGGGATGCGCAGGCTGCGCTCCAGGCCCGGGCTGGTGACCTCGAGCGTGTAGTGCCCACCCATCGGGTCGTCGTGATCGAGCTCGCGCCCGATCAGTCGCGACGCCAGGGCGATGGCTTCCAGGTCGAGGGCCCCGTCGGCACCGGCCGGACGGTCGATGGTGACGCGCAACGTTCCGCCACGAAATTCGAGGTCGTACAGGTCGAGCTGCAGGTCAGACACGATCGGGGCGATCAAGCGCTCGACCTTCTTCAACGTGTTGGTATCGCTCATCTCGCCTCCTTTCTGTGTCTCCTAGCGAAACCTGGGGCCTATCAGTAAAGAAGGCGTGGACCCCGAGGAGCCCACGCCTTCGGTTCATCGAACTTCAAAGGACCGATCGAGTATATCGGCTGGCGGGTAGTGTTTCGCCGCTGTCCGCAACCTCTACCCGTCCGCCCACGTCTTCCAACCGAGGTAACCGCTGTGCTCCGAATGTCGACAATGTTCCTGCGTACCCTGCGCGAGGACCCTGCCGACGCAGAGGTCGCCAGTCATCGGCTGCTCGTTCGAGCCGGCTACATCCGCCGCGCTGCTCCGGGCGGGTTCACCTGGCTGCCGATCGGTTGGATCGTGTATAAGAACGTCGAGCGGGTGGTGCGCGAGGAGATGGACCGGGCCGGCTTCCAGGAGGTGCACTTTCCTGCGCTCGTGCCACGCGAGCCTTACGAGCTGTCCGGCCGCTGGACCGACTACGGCGACAACGTCTTTCGCCTGAAGGACCGCAGGGGCGCCGACATGTTGCTGGCACCGACCCACGAGGAGCTGTTCACCCTGCTGGTCAAGGACCTGTACAGCAGCTACAAGGACCTCCCGCTGGTGATCTACCAGATCCAGACCAAGTTCCGCGACGAGGCCCGGCCTCGTGCCGGCCTGCTGCGCGGTCGAGAGTTCGTGATGAAGGACTCGTACAGCTTCGACCTCACCGACGAGGGCCTGGAGATCAGTTATCAACGGCACCGCGTCGCCTATCAGCGCACGTTCGATCGCCTGGGCCTTCCCTATGTGATCGTCTCGGCGATGAGTGGCGCCATGGGCGGCTCGGCCAGCGAGGAGTTCCTGGCTCCGATGGAGGTTGGGGAAGACTCGTACGTGCGCTGCACGAACTGCGACTACGCAGCCAACACCGAGGCGGTACAAGTCGCCGCGCGGACTCCGCTCTCCTACGACGACGCTCCTGCGGCGCTGGTCGCCGATACGCCCGACACCCCGACGATCCAAACGCTCGTCGACCTGATCAACAGTCGCGACGATCTGCGTCGCGCTGATCGGGAGTGGACGGCGGCCGACACGTTGAAGAACGTGATCGTCAAGCTCCGTCACCCTGATGGCCGAACCGAGCCACTGGCAGTCGGTGTGCCCGGCGACCGCGAGGTCGACATGAAGCGGCTCGAGGCGCAACTCGGGCCGGCCGAGATCGAACCGTTCACCGAGGTCGACTTCGCTGCCAACACCCACCTGGTCAAGGGGTACATCGGGCCAGGGGCCCTGGGTGCCGACAAGCCGGCGGGGGTCCGCTACCTGATCGATCCGAGGATCGTCGATGGGACGCAATGGGTCACCGGCGCGGATCAACCGGGCCGCCACGTTCTGTACCTCACCGCCGGCCGCGATTTCACCGCCGACGGCACCGTCGAGGCCGCCGAAGTGGTCGACGGCGATCCGTGCCCAGTCTGCGGTTCGGCAATGGAGATCGCCCGCGGCATCGAGATCGGCCACATCTTCCAGCTCGGCCGCAAGTATGCGACCGCCCTCGGCCTCAATGTGCTCGACCAGAACGGCAAGCAGCAGGTCGTGACCATGGGTTCGTACGGCATCGGTGTATCCCGCGCCGTCGCCGCGATCGCCGAGATGAACTGCGACGACAAGGGTCTGATCTGGCCACACGAGGTCGCCCCGGCCGACGTGCACATCGTCGCCACGGGCAAGGCCGGCGATGCGCAACTTCCGGCCGCCGAACAACTGGCCGCCGACTGCGAGGCCGCTGGCCTGCGTGTTCTGCTCGACGATCGGGTCGGTGTCTCGCCGGGCATCAAGTTCAACGACGCCGAACTGATCGGCGTGCCGACGATCGTGGTCGTCGGCCGCGGACTGGTCGACGGGCTCGTCGAGGTCAAGGACCGCCGTTCCGGCGACCGGCGCGACGTGCCGCTAGCCGACGCAGTCGAGGCCCTGCTGGCCACACTCCCCCCGAGATGAGATTGGCGGCAAGGTGAGTTGAGTGACACATCCACAGCAGATCGCAATGCCAGAACGAACACTCCCGCCGGTCCGACTGGCGTGTCGAAGTCGACGCAAGGTCGCTCGCGGACGCTCTGAAGATCTGGGTGCCACGCTCGCCGGTTCTACCTCCTGCGGATC
>JANPOJ010000625.1:0-2308 GCA_031427935.1 Ilumatobacteraceae bacterium
CGTTCTTGATCTTCGACGAGGTCGAGGTGCCGTGGGAGCGCGTGTTCATCGCCGGCGATCTCGACGTGTACGGCAACCTGATGAAGCACGGTTGGGCAGCAAACATCATCCAACAGACGGCCATCCGCGCCGCCGTCAAGCTCGAATTCGCCTACGACCTCGCGTTCAAGATGGTCGAAGTGCAGAACATGGGTGCTCGTGCCGATGCCACACAACTGCTCGGCGAACTGGTGACCTACGCCGACATGACCCGCGCCGCCATTCGCGCCGCCGAGGCCGGCGCTCACCAGTATCGGTACGGCGGCTGGTTCTGCGATGGCGAGCCGTTCACCGCGCTGCGCGCCCTGATGCCGTCGTGGATGACGAGGGTCAACGACATCTTCAAAACGTTGGGCAGCCACAACCTGTTGTGCACCCCGAACGAGGCGGCGTTCGCCGACCCGGAGCTCGGCCCGTTGGTGCGCAAGTACCTGCCGGGCGCCAACGGCATCGGGGCCGAAGAGCGAGCCAAGATCTTCCGCATGGCGTGGGACTTCGCCGGCTCGGCCCTCGGGTCGCGCAGCGAGTTGTACGAGCGGTTCTACCTGGCCAGCCAGCCGCGGAACATGACGGGCAACCACATGATCGCCAGGATGGATCGGGAGTGGACCGATGTCGACGACTTCCGCACCGTCTCGGGAATCGAGTGACGTGGCCCGGTCCCGGCGCGACGAGATCCTGGCGATCGCAGCGGGGCAGTTCGCCGAGCGCGGCGTAGCCAGCACCACCGTTCGCGACATCGGAGCCGCGGCAGGAATCCTGTCCGGCAGCCTGTACCACCACTTCGAATCCAAAGAGCAGATGGTTGCCGAGTTGCTGCTGCCGGTGATGCAGCGCCAGGTCGGCCACTACCGCACGATCGTGTCGGCCGGTCTCTCGGCTGCCGAGACGCTTCGGTCATTGATCACGATGGCGATCGCCGAGGCCGCGGAGACACCGAGCGAGACGCGGATGATTCGCAACGACGCGCAGACCTTCTCCTCGACTCCCGCACTTCGGCCGGTCGCCGAGCTCTTGGTGGAGGCGGCCAAGCTGTGGGGATCGGTGATCGAACGCGGTGTGGCCGCAGGCGAGTTCCGCAGCAACGTCGACGCTCGCCTGGTGGTCGCGGCGATGTTCGACGCGGTGCTCAGCACCACGCGATGGTTCACAGGGAAGAAGCAACAGAGCCCGGATCGCGTCGGCGATGCGCTTGCCGATCTGTTCCTCGGTGGGCTGCTGAACGTCTAGTTCTGCGTGATGCCGAGCGATGCCGCGACGGCCGGGCGGCGCAACTTCCACACGAACCCGTCGTACAGGATGTGCAGCGCACCGAAGAACAACACCGCGAAGGCATAGAGGCGGCCGTCGAAGTGCGACCTGGTGACGGCGATCAACCCGACGATCGCCACGAAGTAGAGCGCGTACGCCGTGGCCCGGCGTGCCGGCGTGCGTGTGGCCCGGGCCACCGGCGCGGCGTCGCCGCGCTTGCGCAACGAACTGTGCACGACGGCGAAGTACTCGATGGCATGCGCGGCGACGTAGCCGGCGACGCCGGCGATCGGATCGAGCATCACGGCCACGATCAGGCCGGCGGTGCCGAGCGCATACCAGTGCTTCGGGCGACTGGCCATGGTGCCGAGGCGCCGCTCGGCCCGCCACCAACGCACGACGTACACGATGCCCACCACGAGGGCGACCCAGAAGATCCCCCGGGCGACGCTGCTGAGGTTGCCGAGCAACCGCACGCTGCGAGCGTTGGTGCCACCGAAGCCGAGCTTGCGGACCAATCGCTGCAGGTCGACGTAGCCACCGATGTAGGTGATCCCGGCGACGAGCCAGACGATCAGCATCGGCTTCTCGATCCGTCCCTGATCATCGCCTGCCTTGCGGCCGTAGATGCGCATCACCCCATAACGCTGCATCAGGGTGTGCTCTGCGTTCCACAGTCCGGCCATCAGGGCGACCGCCGACAGGCTGACGTTGAGCCCGATGACGATGAGGGCGAAGGCGACCCACGGCGCCCAGCGGTACAGCCGGCGGTGCGCCACGCGCTGCGCCGGATCGCCGTACACGAGCCCGAGTGTGAGCGGCTGATGGGCGAACGAGACGAGAAAGATCAAGCCAACGATCGTGTGCACGGTCGTGAGATGTGGCTCGGCGGCGTGCACGACCAGTGCGATCGGCAGCCAGCACCAGCCGAGCGCGATGTCGGCCGCGGGACCGTGCATCCACAGCCGTCTCGTTGTCTCCCGCTGCCCCGTCGCTACCAGCACGACACGAACTGTAG
>JANPOJ010000626.1:0-3329 GCA_031427935.1 Ilumatobacteraceae bacterium
AGTCGGCCGCAGCGGTCAGCAGGGTGTTGACGATGCCGGGCCGCGTGTCGGGTCGGCGCAACCCCGGCTGACTCCCCGCGGCAATGACGTGTTGGCCGGTCGACAGGCAGAAGATCGTGTCGCCGTCGAACATCGAGTGCACCGGGCGGATCGCCCTGGCCAGCCCGTCGTGGGCCACCGACGCCATCTTCCGGCACTCCGGCTTTGTCAGCGCTGCCGTTGTGGCCACCACCCCGATCGTGGTGTTCAACGGCGTCAGTGGGGGACGCGTGGCCTCGATCAGGGCGCGGCGATGCGCTGCCGTCGGTCGGCGCAGATCGATCCGTTCGTGGAACCACGGCAAGCCGGTGGCCGGGTCGATCACCTGCCCGGCCGCGTTGACGACGGCGAGAGCGCCCACGACGATGCCGTCGGTCAGGGTGATGCTGGCGGTCCCCACGCCACCCTGCAGCCCGCCCGCCATCGCACCCGTGCCCGCGCCGACAGCGCCCATCGGCACCGCGCCGCGGCGGGCTGCAGCACAGGCGCGATACCCGAAGCTGTCGTCGGGTCGGTGGGTGAAGTTGCCGCCGCGGCCGAGATCGAAGATCACTGCGGCGGGCACGATCGGCACCACCTGCTCTGGCTCTGGCCCAACGGGGAACCCGGCGTGATGCTCCTCATGCCAGCGCATGACGCCATGTGCTGCCGCGAGCCCATAGGCGCTGCCGCCCGACAGGCAGATCGCCTGCACCCGATCGATCATCGCCATCGGGTCGAGCAGATCGGTCTCCCGGGTACCCGGCCCGCCACCGCGTACGTCGCACGACGCCATCGCGCCACCGTCGACGCGTACGACAGTCGTACCGGTCCGCCAGCCTTGACTGCGCCGTTGGTGATGACCGACCAGTACCCCGGGCACGTCGGTGATGTGGCCGAGGCCCATCAGCGCTAGGCGCTGGTGAGGTGTGTCTCGGCGGCGGCTGCCTCCAGCGCACCACGACCGATCGTGCGCCACACGCCGATCCCGACGATGTAGAGCGGGCAGGCGATCAGCAGTGCAGTGCCGACCGCCGGCTTGTTGGGCCACGAGCTTTCCCAAGCCAAGGGGCCGTGCGGAGACTCGGCGGTCATCCACAGCACGGTGGCCAGCCAGAGCACGGTCACCGAGACGGTGAGCGGGCGGAACTTGCGCACCTGCATGGGGTGCACGAACTTCCAGCTCGTCAGCTGCGTCAGTGCCAGAGCGACGCATGCTGCGGTGGTGAACCAGGGGTTGGCGCGCAGCAGGTACAGCGTCGGCACGATCATGTTCCACTCGCACGGGAAGCCGTTGAACCAGTGGTCGTGAGTCATCTGATCGGTGCGCGACATCCACAGCGCCGACATGAACAGCACGAACGCACCGATGTACAGCGAAGCGCCGTTGGGCAGCATGTCGAACTGGTGCAAGAAGATGACCGGAATCACGATGCACGTGACGAAGTCGACGATCAGGTCGAGGGTGTAGCCATCGATGCGCGGCACGTGGTCGCAGACCTTCCAGGCTCGGGCGGCCGGGCCATCGACACCGTCGAGCACCATCGCAACCGCCAGCCACAGCACCGCTTCGCGAGGCTGCTTGTCGGACACCGCGATGATGCCGAGCATGCCGCAGATCGCACCGCTGGCCGTGACGCAGTGGACGAACCATCCCTTGGCAATCGGATGACGAAGTGCAGCTACCGCCACATCGCCTACGTTGGACATCGAGCGAACTCCTCATCGCCGACGGGCGATCATCTGGCGCCTCGGCTGGAGCGCTCATGCTAACGGCTTTTGAATTGGGGCCGGGCAGATAGCGTGCGCTGCGATGCGTGACCGGCTGCGCGGCGCAACCTATGAACTCCTCGGCGCCGCTGTTCGCGCCACGTGGAAACGCGTCAGTTGGTGGGGCGCGATCGGACCCAACAGCAAGGCGGGGCGGCGGTTCGGCAAGTTCGGCCGGAACAGCATCATCTGCTTCCCTGCGAACGCGATCTTCAACGAGCGGTACATCCGCATCGGCGAGGGCACGATGATCGGCCCGCAGGTGACGCTGTCGGCGGGCATGATGCCCGGCCAGCAGTGCCTCACGGACTCAGTGGTGCGCATCGGTGATCGGTGCCTGATCGGTCAGGGCAGCGGCATCGTCGGGCACCTCTCGATCGACATCGGCGACGACGTATGGACCGGCCACAACGTGTACATCACCGATCAGAACCACGGCTACGACGACATCACCCGCCCGATCTCGCAACAGACGATGCCCGAGCAGCCGGTCGTGATCGGCGACGGGTCATGGCTGGGGTTCGGTACCGTCGTGCTGCCGGGGGCGCGGATCGGCAGGCATGTCACTGTTGGCGCCAATTCGGTGGTGACCGGCGAGCTTCCAGACTATTGCGTCGCGGCGGGTGTGCCGGCCGCGATCATTCGTCGCTACATCGACGGCCAGGGCTGGGTGCGACCGTCTCGGTAGAGCCGGATCAGACGTCGCCTCCGAGCTCACCGGGAGGCATGCAATGGGTGATGTCGTTGCCGGTCGTGAAGTCGATCACCGTGTTGGAGACGGGCCCGCCGTTGAGCAACGACTCGCGGTACGGCTCGAGATCGAAGGCGCGCAGCCGAGCGGTGTAGGCCCTGCGGTCGCCGATGATCTCGCGGTAGTACTTCACGAAGATCGAGACGCGTTCGCGGTCCTTGTCGGCCTCGTCGCCGCTGCTCGCCAGCGGCAGGGCCTCGATGTCGTTGACCATGCCGTCGAGCAGGTCGGTTGCACGGTCGACGATGTCGGCCCGCTGGATCATCTGCTCGTGCGTGGGGTTGGAGATGTAGCCACCCGAGGTGTCCACCAATGCCAGTCGTTGCTGCGCGACGCCGGCACAGATCCGGTCGGCCGATGTGCGCCACGCCTTGTCGGTCACGAAGTACACGCCACTCTTGGGGGCGAAGACGAAGGCGTACACCCACATCGCCGCGATCAACGCGCAGATCAGTACGAGGAGGGCGCGTACCCATCGCCGTCTCCTCGGCGGAGGCGTCGCCTCGAGCTCGGCTGCGACAGGGGTCTCGATCATGTTTCCTTCCGGCGGTAGCAGATCGCCAATTGCGTGACTGCGCCCCCGACACCGGCGACGGCGGCGATCATCGCGCCGGTCCATCCATGCCAGTCGAGGTCAAAGGCGCGGTCCAGCGACCAGCGACCCGGGCCAACCATGGCGATGACGAAGGCCGTGACTGCGATGGAGGCGCAGTACTCCCATCCCTGGTTTGGTTTGAAGATGAAGAAGCCGACCTTCCAGTGCTCGACGACGATGGCCACGGTCATCACG
>JANPOJ010000627.1:0-7005 GCA_031427935.1 Ilumatobacteraceae bacterium
ATTTGTGACCTTCGATGGCCCGCTGCGATTCGACCGCGGCGGCGAGGCCGGCGCTGGGCGAGTCGAAGCTGAGGAAGAACGAGTCGCCCTCCGTGCTGTGCTCGATTCCGTCGGCATGCTCGACCGCAGCCCGCACGATCCGCCGGTGATGACTGAGAAGCGCGGGATACTGGGTGCCGGCGCGGTCCAGAAGCGATGTCGAGCCCTCGATGTCGGAGAACAGCAAGGTCCGAATCGACGATGCCATGTCCCCAACAGTAGGGCAACCCAGGTCGCTGACTCGTGCCGTGACCCGCAACGTTGGTAGGCCGCGTCCACCGTCTGACTGATGGGATCTGTTTCATTGGTGGATGGCTGAACGTGTGCAGGCTCCGGGATCTGGCGCCACGGGAGGGATGAAGCTCCTCCAGATGGTCAGGCGAAGGTCAGGCTCGGTGGTGCGATTGCGTCGAGCGCACATCGCGCTGTGGTCCGCGCAAGCGATGGACGTGCCGGCGATCGCGAAGTGAACCGGCCGGTTCACGCTCAGCGAGAAAGACACGACATCGAGACAACGCTCGAACGAGCCGTCAGCCACCTCACCTCGCCGTAGACCACGCAGAACGCGCCTCGACCAGTAGCGCAGAACGCTCGACCTCGAGCGAGAACAGCACGCAGAGCCGGCGCTCCCGTGACGTGTTCCATGACACTCGCCCGCTCACGGGTTCGGCGCGTCACAAATGTGCCGTCCCGGTCGCATCGGATCCCCCTGACGACTGACCACAGTGAGCGGCCAGATGGCCATCGGCGGGCAGGAAAGCGATTTCAACGCTGGCACCAAGCGCGACCAGAACAAGGCAGGCTTGACTTCCTCGATCGAACCTCTGTCCGCAAGGGTCTCTCCGATCGCCGCCCTTTGAAGGTTGTCCCGATGTGCGGAATTTGTTCAAAGAATAGGCTGGGCATCGATCGGCGGCTCTGATCGACACCAAACTATGTCGTTACCAGTCATATTCTTGATGATGTCATGAGACTCTTGACCTGGCCTTATTATCAAAGAACTTTGTTCTAGACAAACATACGTTCGAAGCCGGGTGAGAGAATCGAACTCACGACATCTTCATTACAAGTTCTGATCCGAACCACCCTGACAGTCTCACCAACACCCTCAGCGTCTCACCACCAGGCATTTCGTACCCCCAGCGTCTCACTGAGCGTCCCACCGTCTCAAAAAGACTTGTCCAAAGAATAGGCCGGGGCTACGACGGCAGCGGTCCTTAGGCGACCACACATCCCGGAACGAAGTCCAAGATCACCGAGTCCCTGGTGACCAGAACCAGTCCGGAGTTGGCGGCCTGAGCGACCAGCATGCGATCAAACGGATCGCGGTGACTCCAAATCAGCGCGGCTGCATCGACCCCGTCATCGATTCCGATGCCGCGGAGCCGAATGTGTTGATCCGCCAATCGCCGGAACAGCCCTCGAACGTCGACGGAAAGCTTGCCCTGTGCCGACTTGATGGCGAGTTCCCACGCAGACGCGGCGGACACCCAGACATCGTTGCCCGGATCCGAGATCGCCGCCGCTGCGCCGGTGCTGAGTTGAGACGGATCGTCAGCCCACCACACAGCGGCGTGCGAGTCCAGCAGCAGGTCCACGTCGTCTCACGTGCCGAAGTCGTCGGCGAGTTGATCGTCGGCCTTGCACCAGTCGGCGTCACGCACGACAATCTCACCTCGCATGAAGCCTGCGGCAACACCGTGAAAGCCCACGTGTCTCGTCTACTCGTCAAGCTTCACCAAGCGAACCGGGTGCAAATCGCGATCCTGGCCCACGAAGCCGGCCTCCTCGGCTGAGCCGCGCCGCCGCCAAGCGCAGCCGGTTGCGAGTATGATCGCTGCGTGGAAGCGGCGAGCGACGGTATCGCGTCGCTTGAGCCGGTGCCGGCACCGGCCACGATCGAGCGGGTGATCCAGCTGTTGATGTCACTGCCTGGTCGGGGCGTCGACGCTCGGGCCGTGCTCAACGGCCTGTTCGGCGACGCGCTGGTCGACAAGGAATCGTCCCTCGCTCTTCCCCTGACGTTTCGCACTGCATCCGGTGACGAGCTTCCACTCGATCCTGACGGGCTTGGGCGCGCGCTCCCGAACGCCGGCCCCCGGCTGTGTGTGCTCGTGCACGGGCTGATGTCGTCGGAGTCGGTGTGGCGGTTCGCCGGTCGGCAGCACTCCGGCTATGGCGAGCTGCTGGCGAGCGAGCGCGACGTCGATGCGGTGTACGTCCGTTACAACACCGGGCTCCACATCTCTACCAACGGGCGTGAACTCGCGGCGATGCTCCAGCGGCTGGTGAGCGCTTGGCCGGTGCGTGTGCGTGAGATCGATCTGATCGGGCACAGCATGGGCGGCCTCGTGATCCGCAGCGCCTGCCACTACGGCAGGTTCAGCGCGACCCTGTCGGACAGGTTGCGACGCCGCGGACCGTGGCCCTCGAAGGTGAATCGGGTGGTGCTGCTCGGGGTGCCGAACAGCGGCGCCAACCTCGAGGTGATCGCCAACCTCACGAGCGCGGCGCTGTGGGCGGTACCGAGCCCGGTGACGCGGCTGATCGGTGCCGGAATCGACCAGCGCAGTGACGGGATCAAGGACCTCCGATGGGGTGCGGTGCTCGACGAGGATTGGGTCGAGCGCGACCCCGGTGCCACCGTGCGCCACGAGCGTCACCGGGTGCGCGGCCCTCGCCACGCCGAGTATCTCGTCATTGCCGGCTCACTCGCTGACGAAGGCGACGCCGATCGTCCCCATGCCATCAATCGCCTGCTTGGCGACGCGGTCGTGACGGCACCGAGCGCCCAAGGCTGGCTCGGCAGCGACGAGCCCGCCCTGTTCCCGAACGCCACGGTTCGCTTGTGCCCAAAGATCAATCACATCGCCCTCGCCCATCGCTCGGAGGTCTACGACGAAATCACCACGTGGTGGAACTGAGCGCCGTTTGTGAGGGCAGAGCAGATTGCCCCTTCGACTCCACCCGGCGAGTACCTATGGAGCTGGTCGGTCGGAGACCCCCGAATCTCGACGAACGGCGACCGGCGTGAGCCGAACATTCCCGCCACCCCCGTAGCGAAAGGGCTTCGCGCCGCACAAGGGATCGGCGTCGGCTCAACCGGAACCCTCGACGCCGTTACCGAGGCATACGGCCAACAGTTCCACTTCATCCCGGTCGAGGAGTATGGCGAGATCGGTACACTTCAAGCCATGGGAGAGTTCGACCAGAGCTCAGGATCATCCGTCTCGCTCATCGCACACGACGGCACCATCACAGGCCTCGGCTCCACCCGCGCCTTCTGCTGACGATGAACGCGAGTCGAACAGGTCGCAGTGCTGCCCTCATCGTGACCGGACTGCTGGCAATCGGTTGTGGGTCACAACCCGGCGGATCGGCCTCGACGACCGGGCAAGAAGGTACGTCACCGTCAGCAACTGACGCGCCGAGCGTCTCGACATCGACAGCATCGCCCCCCTCGACATCGACGACGGTTCCGACACCCACGACTGACACTGTTGTACCGGACGTGAATGAGGGGACGATCGAGATCCCCTCGGGGGAGATCAGTGTCGGGCCGAACGACCTGCTCGTCGTCCACGTCGACGGAGATCTCTGGCTGCATCCCGGCGCACTCGGTGACGTCAGCGGTACCGCGCTCCGACTCGCTGATCTCGGCGACCCTCGCGTCGAGGTCGTCGAAGGGCCAGGCCCGAACGCAGTGGACGACGTTGCCGGAGAAGTCAACGGTGCTGTGTTCTTCAGCGACTGCTGCGAGCCGATCTCGGGCAATCTTCTGGCCGCCACAAGCGAGAACTCCGACCGCATCACCCTCGGCCCCGGCTACTCACCGGTGCTGAACCCTGACCGCACCAAACTGGCGACGGCGAACAGCTACGGGCTCTCGGTCATCGACCTATCGACCGGCTCCTACGCCGCCCGATCGCTGGACAACGGCGTGCCATTCATCAACGCCTGGGACCTCATGTGGACTCCGGACGGCGCATCGCTGGTCATGCTGTACTTCGACGATTCCGGATTCGGCCTCATGCCGTTCAGCGCCGAATCGCCATTCGTGCAAGGCGCGCCCACATCTCTGGGTCTTGACTTCGACCCATCCACTTCTCCCAGCGTTCACCTTGCAGGTCGTGGCCCCACCGGCGAGATCGCCGTGGCTGTTGGCGACAGCAAGACAACCCTGATCCGTTACTTCGACGCCGCGACCCTTTTGGAGATCCCGCAGATGCAACGCGACCTTCCAGCAGGTGTGCAATCGGTGCGTCTCGCCAACGATGGTGTCGGGCTGCTGTGGATCGACAAGACCACGCTGTGGTACCTCCCAGCGAACGGCGATGTCCGCGACCTCGGCTTCGGCTACAGCGCAGCGTGGTTCGCGACCTAATCTAAGCCTGGAGCCACCGTCGGGATTTCTGGAGCAGTCGTGGTTGGTGGCGACGAGGTAGCACACATTCATCGCTGCTCTCGCTGTCGAACAGCTCTTCGGAAGCGGGCGTTCAAGCTCGATCGCGTTGGTGGTGTAGACGATCTTGCGGAGCTCGACAGGGAACGCCAGGAGCGGCACGAACTCGTCCCAGGTGCTCGACGCCGCAACTGTCGATGAGCGCCCTGATGCGCCGGTCGCTGCCTGGGGTCAACGACGGCAATTCGTCGCCGGGTCTCAGCCGAGTTCGTTGCGCCACGAATGCCGCGGAGCAAATCCGACGAGGCGCTTTGCCTTGTCGCTGAGGTAGAACGTCTCATAGCGACCCATATCGCGTAGACGCGGGACGCCAGCGTAGAAGCGCTCGTACACCTCATCGCTGGGAATCCCTACCGACGTGTCGTCGTTCGAGACGTTGAAGACCTCATAGCCGAGGCCGTCGGTGCGGAGGCAGCAGTCGACCATATGGCCGAGGTCGCGGGCATCGATGTAGGCGAAGATGTTGCGACGCCGCAGACCGGGATCGGCGACGAACGCGGGAAACTTGGTCTCGTATTCGTGCGGCTCGATCACGTTGTTGATGCGTAACCCGTACATGTCGATACCGCTACGTGCCTGAAACGACCGTGCCGTCGCCTCGTTGACAACTTTCGACATCGCGTAGCTGTCGTGGGGAACCGTTGGGTGCTCCTCGTCGATCGGCACGTACTCGGGTCTGACCTCGCCCTCGGCGAAACAGATCCCGTAGGTCGTCTCGGAGCTCGCAAAGATCACCTTGCGAATCCCCAGCTTCACCGCGGCGTCGATCACGTTGTACGTGCTGAGGGTGTTGATCCGGAACGTCTCGTTGTCGGGGCGGACGAGGATCGCCGGGATCGCCGCGAAATGCACGACTGCGTCGTACCTGGGAACCCCGGTGCCAGGCTCCAGCTCGTCAAAGCCGGCGTACGCGGAGAGAGCGTTGAAGACCTGCCCGGCGTCGGTCAGATCGATGCGCAGATCCGCGACCCCCGGGTCACCGAGCGGCACCATGTCGCCGTTGACTACCCGGTGGCCCTGGTCGACGAGATGCCGGATCGCATGCCGACCCGCCTTTCCGCTGCCACCGGTGAAGAACACTCGCATCTCCGCGATCGTACGCGCCGATCGCCGGCGAGGGTGCTTCAGGGCCACCACGGCGGATCGAACGTCGGCGCCCCTCGCTGCCTCGGGCTCACTCGTCGGCCACGCGGGCGTCGGCAAGGATCTGGTCGTGTTCCTCCTGGGCCCGGAGACACGCAGGATGTGGCTCGTCCATCGGTTGGCCGGTGGCCCTGCTGATGCAGACCTTGTTGCGCCGCCAGCCGTTGCAGGCCCGTGACAGCGCCCAGGCCGCTCGTTCTTGTGCCGAATGTGCCGTCACAGTCCCTCCGCGATGACGCCGTGGTTGCAGACATCGAGAAAATGTCCGGAACCACGGCGTGCGTTACATTACGGAACGAGCACCGACGACAGCACGTTGTTCCACCCCGACAACATCGTCGCCGACTGCACGTTCGCCGCCGTGTTGCCCGGGTACAACCCCGTCAACGTTCCGCTGTAGAGGTTCGCTGAACACCCGCCGATGCGGTAGCTCGACGTCACGTTGTCGAACCCCAGCGAGGCCAACGTCACGAGCGCGCCGCGGGTGGTGATGAACAGCACCGTCCCGGTGAACGAGGTGCCGTCGTACAAGCGGAGCGCCGGCGAGCATGTCAGCGACGCGACCGACGTCCCAACGCCGGCGGTCAGGCTCTCGGCCTGGTCCATCGAGAGCTCCGACCGGTAGCACGTCACGCCGGTGGCGTCGACGGTGCATGCACGTGCGTCCCCCCAACCTTTGGAGAGGTCGATGGTGCGGCCTTCGAACGTGGCTAGCACACCCGACGATGAAAGGGCTTGGACCGGAGCCGCCGTGATCGGCACTGCGAACAGCACACCGGCTACGAGGGCGCGTCGAACTAGAAGGTGCTTCATGATGGGTTCCTTTCAGGAAGGTAAGCGTTTACGGGATCTCAGGGCGGCCGCCGCCGACGATCACGGTCTTGGCATCCGGCAGCACGCCGGGGGCACCGCAGTCGAGTCCGGGCGGAAAGGCCTCGGCGAGCTGAACTGTCCAGCCGGCGAGGTGTGACTCGTCGAGAATCTTCTGAGCCTCGGCCACCGATTCATCCTGGTGATAGCAGGTGGTAGTGAACGCTTCAGTGAGGCGGCCCTGCAGCACGACGATCGCCTGCTGCTCGTCGGTGCGGCCGGAAATGAGGCCGGCCAAGCCGAGTTGCGAACACACGCCCGAGCCACCGGGGAACACCGCGGCAACTCCCGTGTCGGTCACGCAGGCAGCCAGCGCAGGCGGACCATCGCTCGACCATGTGCCATCGGTCCACGGCACTCCGCATGCCGCAACCGGGTCAGCAGCGGGTGCGACTTCGACACGATCGCTCTGCAAGTCAGCTTGGCGGTGGCACACGATCGCGACCGGGTTCGAGGCTCGCTGCTGATGCAACACGGCGAACGCAGCCGTG
>JANPOJ010000628.1:0-6211 GCA_031427935.1 Ilumatobacteraceae bacterium
CGTCCTTCGAGTTGCTTGAAGTGACCGGTTCCAAACCGGATTGCGATTGTGCTCGTTCGATCTTCTCAACCGTGATGTCGTCTCCGACGAGCTCGGCCGCGATCCTTCCTTCTCGCAAGATGATGACGCGGTTGGCTGTGCGCACGATCTCATCGGTGTCGGTCGACACCATCAAGACTGCCGCGCCGCTGGCGGCGGCCTGGTCGATCAGCGTGTGGATCTCCTCTTTGGCGCCGACGTCGATGCCGCGTGTCGGTTCGTCGAGCATGATCACCGTCGGCTTCAGTCGTAGGCCGCGGGCGAACAGGACCTTCTGCTGGTTGCCGCCGCTGAGCGTGCCGATCTGGGCCTGGGCGCCGGCAGTCTTGACGCCCAACCTGTCGATCCATTCCGTCGCCTCACCGCGCTCCTGGCGGTGCAGCAGGCGGCCGAACTTGGTGTTGCGCTTGACATCACTGATCGTCGTGTTGGCGATCACCGAGAAGTACTTGAACACTCCGTGGGCAGTGCGGTCGGCGGGCAGGTAGCACGCACCCGCCTGAACCGTCTCCCGTGGCGCGTAGTTGCCGGTGGCGATGCCGTTGATGTGGACGGAGCCGGCCGTGGTGGGCACGTGACCGGCGATCAGCGGCACCACGTGCTCGCGGCCGCTGCCGGTGATGCCGGCGACGCCGACGACCTCGCCGCTGTGCAGCAGCAGGTCGAGGGACTCGATGTTGCCGCCCGACATCCCTGTGACCTCGAGGCGGACCACGTCGTCGATGCGCTGCGCCGAGCTGACGCCCAGCTTGACCTTGTGGCCGATCATCAGCTCGATGAGCTTGCCGTGATCGAGCGTTCCGACATCGAGTGTGGTGATCCGCTTGCCGTCGCGCAGGACCGTCACTTCGTCAGCGATCTCGAACACCTCGTCGAGGTGGTGCGACACGTAGAGGATTGCCACGCCGCGCGCCTTGAGCAGGCGGATGGCCTGGAAGAGACGTTGCACATCGGCGCCAGGCAGCGAGGCCGTCGGTTCGTCGAGCACCAGGAGGTGGGCGGCTTCCTGCCAACCCCGAAGGGCGCGAGCCAGGGCGACCGCCGTCTTCTGCGACGGGGCCAGGGTTCCGACCGGTGCCGTGACATCGAAGTCGTCGAAGCCGAGATCGGCCAAGGCTGCTCGCGCTCGATTGGTCTCACCCTTCCAGTCGATTCGGCCGCCGTACGTCGTCGCGAAGCCGGTGCCCAAGGCGAGGTTCTCGACGGTGGTCAAGGTGTCGACCAGCCCGAGGTCTTGGTGCACGAAGCGGATGCCGTGCGACTCGGCGGCTTTGCCATCACCGAGTTGCAGCGGTGCACCGTCGCCACCGGTACCGAAGTAGGTGGCCGTGGATTCGCCGGTGGGCTGGTGGTAGCCGGCGAGGATCTTGATCAGCGTCGACTTGCCGGAGCCGTTCTGCCCGACGAGCGCGTGGGTGCGACCGGCGTTGATCGTCAGGCTGACGTCGTCCAGAGCGACCTGTCCGGGGAATACCTTCGTCAAATGCTCGATCGTCAGCAATGGCTGCACGAAAAACCCCCTACAGTTTTTTTACCGTCGTAACAAAATCCCCAACGCTTCTTGCCACGGGCCTGCGCGATACTTTATAGTCAAAGCAAATTGTCTGGCGAATCAGATCGGTTCGACCTTCCAGATGCAGTACCAACAAGGGGGAAGCTAATCCAATGAAGAAGTTCTCACGCGTAGCCGCGGTGCTCATGCCGCTCGCTCTGCTCGCCGCAGCGTGCGGCAGCGATAGTACAAGTTCGACCGCCACGACCGCAGCCGCCGGTGCCACCGAGACCTCGGCCGCGGCAGCGACGGAGACCTCCGCAGCGGCTGCCACCGAGACTTCGGCAGCAGGAGCCAGCGAGACCACCGCCGCCGCCGGCGGCGACGATGCCGCCGCCGGCCTCGCACGGGCCAAGCAGATCGTGGCCGACAACAGCAAGCCGGCCGACAAGATCGGCCCGACCATCCCGCTCACCGGCAAGCCCCCGAAGAAGAAGGTCGCCTGGCTGGAGTGCGAGCAGCCGTCCTGCGCTGCTGAGACCCCTGGCATGAGGGACGCGACTGCCGCACTTGGTTGGGATCTCATCGTGATCCCGGCAAGCAGCGGCGCGCAGGGCCCGGCCATCCAGCAGGCTCTCGATCAGGGCGCCGACTACATCGCCCACAGCGGCTCGCCATTGGCGACCGCACAAGCGGAGATGGACGCGGCCAAGGCCAAGGGCGTGCCCTACGCCAGTTGCTACTCGACCGACCTTCCCGATTTCGCCAACAACGACCTGCTGATGCAGTGCGGCGACAATGTGGGCGTCGAGTACACCGGCGGGCTCAACGCCAACTGGATCATCGCCGACTCCGGTGGCACGGCCCACACGCTGATGGTCAACATCCCCGACTTCCCGGTGCTCGTCTCCGAGGCGAACGGTGCGAAGAAGGCGTACAAGGAGAACTGCCCGGGCTGCACCTTCGACGAGCTCAACACCACGATCTCTGCCTTGATCGCCGGCGAGGTGCCGGCAGCCGTGGTCGCCAAGGTGCAGGCCGACCCCTCGATCAACTACATCCACTTCGCCTTCGGTGACCTTCCTGCCGGTGTCAAGGAAGCCCTTGATGCTGCCGGCCTGCTGAAGCAGGTCAAGCTGACCGGTGTCGACTTCTCGGTGTCGCTCGGCCTGCAGGGCATCATCGACGGCACCCACGCCGCCTGGACCGCCAACCCGAAGCCGTACGCAATGTGGCTGATGGTCGACGCGTTCGCCCGTCACTCGCTGGGCATGGACAACCCGGAGGAGCGTGCCAACGCTATTCTTCCGAGCTTCGTTGTCAGCGACAAGGCCACCGCCGAGACGGTCAAGGCGCTCGGCCCCGACGGCTGGCCCGGCCCGGCCACGATGGCTGATCAGTTCAAGAAGCTGTGGGGCGTCTGAACACACGTTGATCCCACGTAGACATGAGGCCCGGGCTCAGTGCCCGGGCCTCATGCCGTTTTCGACGAGGTCGGTGCGTAGGATCGGGTCGGCGTGAACCACTACGACGTCGTGATCGTCGGCGCCGGCTCGGCCGGGTGTGCCCTGGCAGCGCGGCTCAGCGAGCACGCCGATCGGTCGGTGCTGCTGGTGGAAGCCGGCAGCGATCTTGCTGGTTCGCCAGGCGCGCCGTCGGAGTTGCTCGATGCGTCGGCGATGCCCGGTGCGGTCGCAGGGCACGTCGCCAACTGGTCGTTCGATGCCAGGTTGACCGAGTCGAAGGTCGTGTCGGTGCCGCGTGGCAAGGTGATGGGCGGATCGAGCACCGTGAACGGAGGGGTGTTCGTGCGCGCCACCATCGACGATTTCAACGCCTGGTCCGCGCTTGGGAACGACGAATGGGCGTTTGCCAAGGTCATGCCGTTCCTCCAGCGGCTCGAGCACGACCTCGATTTCCCCGATGGTCCGTACCACGGCAGCGCCGGACCGATGCCGGTCGCCCGCGTAACGGCCGAGGCGCTGCATCCGCTGAGCCGCGCGTTTGCCGCGGCGTCCGCGGGTCTCGGGTACCCCGACGAGCCCGACAAGAACGCGCCGGGCCCACCAGGGTGCGGCCGCCTGCCACGCAACGTCGTCGGCGGGGCGCGCATCAATGCCGCGCTCGCCTACGTGACGCCCCACCGCGACCGTGCGAACCTGACGATCGAGAGTGATGTCAGCGTGCGCCGGGTGGTGTTCAACCGCGGCCGCGCCATCGCGATCGAGGTCGAACGGTCGGGTCACATCGAGACGTTCCATGGTCGCGAGATCGTGCTGTGCGCCGGTGCGGTGATGTCGCCGCAGCTGTTGATGCTGTCGGGCATCGGGCCGGCCGCGCAGCTGCGTCGCCATGGCATCGAGGTCGTCGTCGACCACCCAGGTGTCGGGGCTCGGTGTCGCGATCACCCGCAACTGTTCCTCGGGTTCGAGGTCACCGAGCCATTGCCCCGAGACGCTGGTACCGGGGTCGTCGAGGTCGGGCTCGACACGGTGGTCGATGGCGCACCCGTCGGGCTGATGCCCTATCTGGCCCCGATGGCCAAACTGGTCCCCGGTTCGGGCGCGTCGGCGACCGAGCTCGTGCTCGGCGTGCTGCTGTATCGGGCCGTCAGCGCCGTCGAGGTCACGCTGTCATCGGCCGATCCCCGACAACAGCCATCGATCAACTACCACTCACTCGAATCCGAGCTCGATCGACAGCACCTCCGAGCCCTGGCCGAGATCGGCATCTCGATCGTCGACTCGCCGGAGATGCGCGGCCTCGGCGTGCGCCGCACGTCGCCGGCTCGAACCGCCGACCTCGACGCGTGGATCACCGATCACATCACGACGGCTGTACACCTCTGCTCGAGTGCGCCGATGGGTCCGGATGCGGATCCCATGGCGGTCGTCGATCAATACTGTCGGGTGCGTGGCGTCGAGGGCTTGCGGGTGGTCGACACCTCGGTGTTGCCCACCGCTCCGTCGCGTGGACCGGCCGCCACTGCGGTGTTGATCGGCGAGCGGGCCTCGGCGTTCTTCGATGGTGCACTGCCGTGACGGCGTTCTCCGTTGCCGATCACCTGATTGCCGCCGTCGCCGCTGCGGGCGCGGGCGGCGTCAACGCGATCGCCGGCGGTGGAACGCTGATCTCGTTCCCCACGCTGATCGCCCTCGGCGCGGGTCGGGTCAGCGCCAACGTGACCAACACGGTCGCGCTGTGCCCCGGGTACTTCGGTGGGGCGGTGGCCCAACGGTCGCAGCTCCCCGGGCAGCGATCGCGACTGGTGCGACTGTCGATCGCCGCCGGCCTCGGTGGGCTCACCGGCTCGGTGCTGCTGCTGGCCACGGGTGAGGCCGCGTTCACCACGTTGGTGCCGTGGTTGATCCTGCTGGCCTGTGCGTTGCTCGGCGGCCAGAACTACATCCGCAAGTGGCTCGGCATCGGCACCAGACCGCATGGCGCGCCCAGCGCGATCGCGGTGTCGTCGACCTTCGTCGTCTCGATCTACGGCGGGTACTTCGGTGCCGGCTTGGGCATCGCCCTCTTGGCGGTTCTCGGCCTGGTGATCGACGAATCGCTGCCGCGGTTGAACGCCCTCAAACAGGTCTTGGCGCTGGTGATCAACGTCGTCGCGGCGTGCTTCTTCGCCGGATCGGGTCACGTCATCTGGAGCCTCGCAGCGGTGATGGCGCCGGCCAGCCTGGTTGGCGGGCTCGTCGGTGGAAAGCTGGTGAACCGGATCAAACCGGCAGTGCTGCGTGCCGCGGTGGTCACCTACGGCACCGTGTTGGCCGTGTACTACATCGTGCGGTAGCAATGCCCCGCTACGGCAGCAGCAGCTTGATCGCGCCGGCCGCCGAGAGCACGAGCACGCCGATCAGAAACGCCTGTTCCGGCAGTTTGTGCAGCATGCGGCGGCCGCTGAACAAGCCGATCAGGACGGCAGGGAACAGGACTGCGTCGAAGGCCAAGGTCGAGCCGGTGAAGAACGCTCCACCACTCGACCACGCGCCGAGGCCGATGTACACCGGCACCTTGGCCATGTTGACGGCGCAGTAGAACCAGGCAGAGGTGCCGACCATCTCGTCCTTGCCGAGGCCGAGTCGCACGAGGTAGGTGTTCAGCACCGGGCCGGCCGCGTTGGCGACGAACGTGGTGAAGCCGCCTGAGCTGCCGTAGACCGCTGCGGCTGCGGCGGTGGGTACCACGGGCTCGTGTCGGTGCATCATCCGCCACGACTGCATTGCGACCATCAACAGCACGCACACGCCGATCACCAGCTCGATCGGTCGGGTCGACGAACCGACGATGGCGAAGAACGTTGCGCCGGCGGCGAAGCCGAAGCTGACGGCGATGATCATCGGCCTCAGGAGATCCCAGCGGGTGTGGTGGCCGTACCAGGTCACCGCGAAGAGGTCGGCGGCCAACAGGATCGGCAACGTGGTTCCGGCGATCGCCCTGCCACTGACGACGGTGGCAATGATGGGGGTGGCGATCAGTGCGGCACCGGGGAACGCGGTCTTGGACAGGCCGACGATCAGGGCCGCGACTGACCCGAGGATCAGGTTGCCCAGGGTGAACACCGGCGCAGCCTACGCGAGCCGCCCCGCCGCATCTCGTGCTCCCGCGCTCTCGCGTCGGGGTCTCTCCGCGAAGTGTGTAGGTTCGATGCACACACCCCGCACCGAACCTACA
>JANPOJ010000629.1:0-11250 GCA_031427935.1 Ilumatobacteraceae bacterium
CAGTCTTTCGCTCTCACCTGGCCGTTGCTGAGGATGCATACATCGGCGTAGATCACCGGCTTGTCGCCGCGCGCCGAGCCCAGACTCGGCGTGAGGTTGGCATGCACGGTCTCGACGAGCGCGGCCTCCTGCAACGTGGCTGCGTTGGCGGAGATGATCGAGGCGATCACGTCCGCCGACGAGTGCGGCGGTGTGGTGGTCGGCGCGGTGGTCGGGGGAGCGGTGCCGAGGGTGGTCGGGGCCGCGAGCTGCGGTGCCGAGGTGTCGGGAGCAGGAGCGGCCACGGGAGTCGTGGTCGTCGGCACAGCGCGTGTCGGCAGCACGAGCGTCGGGGCTGCCGCTGCGCTGCCTCCGGTCAACGATGGCGACAGCACCAACATCGCGATCGCCAGACTGGCCCCGGTGAAGCCGAGGGCGCCACCGAGAGCCAGGCCGCGCCGGGGACGTGCGCCGAGCCACACCGATCGTCGCGCCGGGTTCTCGATCCATCGATACGACAGCGCGGCGACGCCGACCACCAGCACGAGCGCAACGATGCGCTCCGCCGGGCTGAGCGGACCAAATCGTGCCGCGGCGAGCACGAGCACGGGCCAATGCCACAGGTAGATGCCGTAGGACCGGGCCCCGATCCACGCCATCGGACGGCGATCGAGCAGCACGCCCGGGCCTGCCCGCAGGCCATCCGTGCCTGCCGCCAGCACCAACACGGTGGCGGCAACCGGAATGATCGCCATCGCACCGGGGAACAACGTCAGATCGCTGAACCGCCACACGGTCAGCACGACCGCGCCGAGCCCCACCCAACCACCGACGGCCCTCGCCTTGGCGGGGACCCTGCAGACGGCAGGCCCGGCTGCGGCAAGTGAGGCTCCGGCCAGCAACTCCCACGCCCTGGTCGGTAGGAGGAAGAACGATGCCGGTTGATGATGAGGCGTCAACCGGATGCACAGCACCAGCGACACCACGAGCAGGCCGCCGATCAGCGCCGCCGGGAACCACCGGAGGCGTCGTCGCACGGCGGTTGCGGCCAGCAGGAGCATCGGCCAACCGATGTAGAACTGTTCTTCGAGGGCGAGCGACCAGAAGTGCAGCAACGGTGACGGAGCCAGCTGTGCGGCGAGGTAGTCGTTCTGGCGGTGGGCAAACACGATGTTGACCGTGAACGTCGTGGCGGCGATCCCATCCCGCATCAGATCGCGCTGCGCCAACGGATCCAGCACCACACGCCCGACGACCAGCGTGGCGACCAACACGACGAACGAGCCAGGCAACAGGCGGCGGGCGCGTCGGGCCCAAAACGTTGGCAGCGCCTTCGCCCCCGACGCAGCGAGATCGCGCAACAGCAGTGACGTGATCAGGTACCCCGAGATCACGAAGAACACATCGACGCCGATGTAGCCGCCGTGGAACGGCCCGAGCGTGGCATGGTAGGCGAGCACGGCGAGGACGGCGATTGCTCGCAGGCCCTCGATGTCGCCGCGAAACGCCAGGGTCGACGGGTGGGACGGTGTTCGGCTCACGGTCGGGTTCACGGTGAGGCTCACGGTCGGGTTCACGGTGACGTGGGCAGCATGACTTTCTTGCTGGCCAGGTCCTTGCCGAGCATCACCACCACGGTTGCCTCGCCGAGGGCTGCCGGCCCGCCGGTGATCGACACGGGAACCGGCATGCGCGTGACGCTGACGTCGCCCATGACCCGACCGATCGACGCGGCCACATCGGCGCCCGCCGGCAGGAAGTAGACCTTGCTGACGTCGACACGCTCCTCGACGCCGGCAGCGTTCGTCGCGTCAGCCATGTGGAAGCCGCGAGCCGCGAGCTCCTGACTGAGTATGGCTGCCGCTCCGTTGACGTTGGATGCGTTGGCGACGATCACGACCGCGCCTTCGATGATCAGCGGGATCGTCGTCGTCGTGGTCGTGGGGAGCAGTGTGGTCGTCGTGGTGGAAGTGGTGCTGGTGCTGGTGCTGGTGCTGGTGGTGGTCGGGGGCAGCGTGGTCGTGGTCGTTGTCGTGGTGCTGGTGGACGACGTGGTCGTGGTGGTGGGCACGGTCGGCGGACCGAAGGTGCACGCGCCGAGCACCGACATCAACGGCACCAACGATGTCGTCAGCATGGTCCGCTTCCACCACAGCGATCTCGATGTCGTGCTCGAACTCGTTCTCGAAGCGAACGTCATGCGGTGGTGTGCCTCGGGATCATCCGCTCATCCTGGTCACTCGTCGAACCCGAGACAAGTCAGGTGCGGCAGGACGCGAATGTGGCCCCGGGTCGACCCGGGGCCACATCTCGCCGTCCACAGTGTCTGGCTCGGTCGTGTCAGGCCTCAGTGTTGGTGCAACTCCTTCGAGCTGAAGAACAAGAAGAAGTTGCTGTTGATCGTGGGCAGGGCCTTGCCGGAAGCCTGGGCGGCGGTGATGTCGTCGACCGAGCGAATTCCCTTCGTCGCATCGACATCGGGCCACGCTGCCTGATCGGTGACCAGCACGACCTTGAGGTGCCACCACACCGGCTTGAAGTTCTTGCCGCGGATGATGTGGCTGTGGTTGACCAACGGCAGGTCGAGGTTCTTCAACCCGGCGAACAGGTCGGGCCGAACCTCACTCAGCAGTTGGGCGTAGTCGATCTGCGTCGGGTGCATCGTGCACGTACCGAACTCACCCTTTTGCGCACTCAGCGCGCCACCCGGCTCCGGGCACTGCACCGGCACCCCGGGGGTAGCGTCGAAGGCGTCGGGCACGAACCCGAAGATGCTCTGCAGGGTCGGGGCCAGGCCGCCGGCCGCTTCTCCGTCGTGGTCGGCGTCGAAGAACGGCACGATCACGAACAGGTCCTCGGTCTCGCCTGCGGGCTTGCCGGCCGGGTCGATGCCCACCGTGGTGCCGAACCCGACCTCGCAGATCGGCTTCTGGAACTCAGGCGGATCCTGTGCCGCGGGAATGCCATTGCCGTTGCGGTCGTCGAATGGCTCGTGCACACACTGGTAGTTCTCGCCGTAGGTGAACACGGTGACCTTGCCGTCGGCATAGCCATCGGTCTGGTCGACCCGGATCGGACGCGACGGATCGGCGGTGGCGCTGGTCGTTGCAGAAGCGGTCACGCCGTAGAGGGCGAAGCTGGCTGCCAATCCGGTCAGGGCGACTCCGCCGGTGACCATGATCGATCGCCTGCGCCGACGTCGGCCGGGCTGGGTGTTGTGTGCGGGTGTTGCGGGTGTTGCGGTTGTCTCGTCGTTCATCAGTTCTCCTCCAAGTGATGTGCGCGTGTCCCGGCGTAGCGGCCGGGGATAGCGGTTGTTCGCAGCCGGTGGGAGGGACGGATTGGCGGCCGGCATCAGACTTTGGTCCTACGCCGTCGACGACTTTCCCAACTGATTCTCACGGTGCTGCCGGCTGGTGCTTGCGGATTCGGTGTTGGATGTTGGATGTTGGCCATGAATGCATCGACTTCCGATCTCGCGCGCGGAATGACCGCCGACCGCAGATCGTTCCTCCGGCTCGGCGGAATCGCCGCGCTCGGTCTCACCGCAGCGGCATGCTCGAGCACTTCGTCGTCGTCCTCGCTGTCCTCTTCGTCAGCGCCATCACCGGACTCGGCTCCGTCATCGGCCGCGGCCACGCGCGCACCCGCCGATATTGCAGTAGGGCCCGACACGGTCGTCGCCGACACCGCTGTTGTCGACACGGCGGTGATTTCGAGCTCGCCGACCTCAGCGCCATCGGCACAGTCCGCGCTGACCGCCGCCGATTTCGACGGACTCGGGACGTGTTTGCTGATTCCCGAAAAGACGGCGGGCCCGTTTCCGCTCGATCAGCAATTCGACCGCCGCGATGTCACCGAGGGCCTTCCCGGTCATCCGATGCGGCTCGGTCTGCGCGTCGTCGACAAGACCTGCGCCGCCGTGCCCGGTGCGGCGGTCGAGATCTGGCACGCCGACGCGACGGGCGACTACTCCGCCTTCACCGACAATGGCGGCGGGAAGGACGAGGGCGCCGGTACGACCTTCCTACGCGGCACCCAGACCGCCGACGCCAACGGCATCGTCGAGTTCGTGACCGTCTATCCCGGGTGGTACTCCGGCCGCGCCGTGCACATCCACCTTCGAGTTCATCTTGCTGACGCCACGGTGCTGACCTCGCAGATGTACTTCGACGCCGACTACACCGCGGGCGTGTACGCGGCGGCCCCCTATGCCGAATTCGGTCTGCCCGGCACCCCGAACTCGGCCGACCGCATCGCCGGCAATCCTCAGGCGGAAGGCACGCTGTTGCACCTGACGGCCGGCGAGACCTCACTCGGCACCGGCACGCTCGGCCTGCTGAACCTGGGCATCGACACCACCGCTTAGCCTCAACCGCTGACACGCACAGACGCGCGCATCATCACCCATCGGCACCGTTCGGTCGTTGTCAACTGGCTCGCTTCGTCCTCGGCGGTTCACGCCGCGTCTCGTTTGGGTGGGCCGGTGGTCATGATCTGTCCGTCGGGGAGTTGGATGGTCAGTTCGCGGTTCGGGCCGAGCGAGACGAGCCAGCCGTGGTGGTGGTGGATCTTGTGGTGATGCTGCTCGCAGACCGGCAGAAAGTTGTCGAGGTCGGAGGTGCCGCCGTGTTCCCACCAGATCACGTGGTGCAGTTTGAGACGCGAGTACCGCACCCGACACCCCGGCACTGCACACGTCGCATACAGGCCGCGTAGCGCCCGGCGTTGGGCCCGGTTGGCCAACCGGGTCGTGCGACCCAAGTTCAACTCGCCCGGGGCGTCGATCACGACCCCGTTGCTCACCCGGATCGCATATTGGCGGGCCCGCGGTCGCAACTCGTCGAGGAACTCGCGGGGCAGATCAACCTCCGCGCCCCAATCGATGCTGGGTCGTCCGTCGGGTTGGGGGTTGGTGTGGTCTTCGACCACGATGATCTCCGGACGACCAACCCCGGCTCCGTCACCATTGAGCAACGCCAACAACGCCAACGCCCGCAGATAGGCCTGTTTCTCGAAAGGGTCGCTGGGGCAGCCCTCTGGGTGAGCGACGTGGAACATCGCCTCGACCTGGGCGTCGAGGCGGACTTCCAGGGTCGCCCATGTCGCCGGGTCGAGTGTGACCGACCAGCGCCCCATCCCGCTCATCTTGTCGATCCACGAGTTGAGCCGGATCGCCCGCCGTTGACGCTCCAACCGTTCGAGACCGTCACCATCGCGTTCCAACCGTCTCGCCTCCGCCCGCACCGAGCGCGCGAACTCGTCCGCCGTCGACTGCTCGGCGACCCCTACCAAGGTCGGTGCCGCCTCGATCAATCGCGGGCGTACCGCGGGTTCGAGTTGGCGCAATGCACGAGTCAAGACGTCGACGTGTTCGCCTGACACGTTGCCGGCAGCCAGCGAGGCACCGAACGATGGCATTGCCTCGGTCGTCTCGGCGCGCTTCAAGACCTCCTGACCGTGTCGGAGTGAGGTGCGTCCGGCTTCCGCCAGCGACTTCTCCGGAAACGACGACAGCGCAGCGATCGACCGAGCGAAGGCGACCTCGCGTCCATCGACCCACGACCTCAACCGGCGCAGATCATCGACCGCAGCCTGCAACACAGCCAAGTCGGCACAGCCGGCATCGATCGCTGCCACCCGCCTGACCAGGCTCTGCACGTCCTCTGACCTCATGCGTTCCACTCTGCCAGAGGGGTGTGACACAGTAGACGAACACACGTTTGATCTGGAGCAATGTGGCAGAACTGCGACCCCTCGGCGGTGCAGTCCCCGCCATGGGAAGACCGGCTGGATCACGGATGCACCGATCGGTTTCGACCCCGCGCCACAGCGACTGGGCAGTATGCGCTCGTCGATCAATCACGCGCCAGGGTCCAGCCAGGGCGTGCAGAGCCAACTGAGCGAAACTCAATCATGGCAACTGTGAGACTCGTGCTGGCCAACGACCCGGTCGACGCTGAGGCAATCGATGTGTGGGTCGACGGTTTGGTCGGAGATGCCCCAGTCAGGTTCCGGTTGGATACCGGTGCAGCCCATTGCATTGTGCCGCTGCTGGACTCGACGCAGAACCTCACGGTCACTGGTGTCGACTCTGGAGTGGGGCTCAGCGGCACAGGGCTGGGTGACGACGAGGTCGTCGTGCCACGGCTCTGCTTGGGAGAGCTCGTGATCGAGGACGTCGCGGCAACTCGGTCGGTCGCGGGATCGCCGCTTACGCCGCTGCTCGGCATGACTGCACTCGGGCGGTTTCGTTGCGAGTTCCGATTCAGCGATCTTCAGTTGGAGCTCGACGGCCGCACAAGTCCGGATACGGGCGACTGGTTCGAGCTCACCTCGCACGTCGGCACTCAGCCGATGGTGCCGGTCGACTTCGAAACGGTCGTTGCGTTGGCATGCTGGGACACTGGCGCCGGGCTCAGTGCCGTCGATGTCGACTTCGCCCAGTCACACCCGCAGTTGTTCGAGCCTGTTCGGGCTACTCGTGGCGTCGATGCCTCTGGCGTCGAGATGCCCAGCCAGCTTTGCCGCATGGCATCATTTCGGGTCGGAGGGATCGCAATCGAGTCGAGCGCGTGCGCGATCGTCGACATGGGTCCGCTCAACGCCGCACTTGAACAGCCGATCTCGTTCGTCCTCGGCATGCCAGCGATCGTCCAAGCCGACTGGACCTTCGACTTTCCCCAGCGCCGGTGGAGTGCGCGCCGGCCGAGAACGAACTGCCCTCGACCTGCAACTTCGTAGGGGCTCTGCTTCCACACTCAATCACAGGGAAGACACGCGTTCGGTCCCGTCGCGGAGGGTTGCTCAATAGACGCGGCCGATCCGGGGTGCGAATTCTTAACGCGGTACTCTCCGCGCCATGCGGGTCCTCGTTCTCGGTGCAGGTTTCGGTGGGTTGGAGCTCACGACGCGGTTGTCGGATGAGTTCGGCGACGACGCCGACGTGGTGTTGATCGACAAATCAGACGGCTTCGTCTTCGGCTTCTCGAAGCTCGACGTGATGTTCGGCAAGGCGCTTCCGGACGCGGTACACCACCCGTATCGCGATCTCGTCAAGCCCGGCGTGCGCTTCGTCCAGTCGACCATTCGCTCGATCGATCCGGTCGGCAAGCACGTGGTCACGGATGCGGGAGAGTTTGATGCCGACGTGCTCGTCGTGGCGCTCGGCGCCGATCTCCATCCCACTGCGACGCCGGGGTTGATCGAGGGTGGGAACGAGTTCTACACCGTTGCGGGCGCGTTCGCGCTGCGCGATGTGCTCGCTGAGTTCGACGGTGGGCGAGTGATCGTGGCAGTCACGTCGACACCGTTCAAGTGCCCGCCGGCACCCAGCGAGACGGCGTTGCTGATGCACGATCACCTCACCGCACGTGGATGTCGCGACACGTCCTCGATCGCACTGGTGATGCCAATGGGGGTGCCGATCCCACCATCGCCGGCAGCCTCCAAGGCGCTGCTCACTGCATTCGCCGAACGAGGTATCGATTGGCACCCGGAGCGTCTGGTCACCGGGCTCGATCCGGCCCGCAAGGTCGCGTTGCTCAGCGATGGTGGCGAGATGCCGTACGACTTGTTCCTCGGGGTGCCGGTGCACCGTGCCCCCGACGTGGTCGTGGCATCGGGGATGACGGTCGACGGCTGGATACCGGTCAATCCGTTGACGCTCGAGACCTCGTTCGCGGGCGTGTATGCGGTCGGTGACGTCACCAGTGTGGGGACCCCGAAGGCTGGTGTCTTTGCCGAAGGTCAGGCGGCCGTCGTGGCCGACCAGGTCGCGGCGATCATTCGCGGCGACACATCGTCGACGACCTACGACGGCCACGGCATGTGCTACCTCGAGTTCGGTGATCACCAGGTCGCAATGGTCGACGTGACGTTCCTCAGCGGCCAGAGCCCGTTCGGCGACATGCAAGGCCCCTCGGAGCTGCTCGCCGCCAACAAGGTCGAGTTCGGCTCCAGCCGGATCCAGCGGTGGTTCGGTCGAACCTGGAGCAGCGAAACGGAACCCGTCGGCTGACGGCTCCCCGCCGGGGGACGACAGCGGCCTTCGGGAGTGACAGAATCACGGCCACGACACACAGGGGGTAGTTCATGGCGATGGATTTGGTCATCGAGGTCGACAACCAGCCGGGCACGCTTGCTCAGATCGCGGCAGCGATCAGCGATGCCGGGGTCAACCTCGCCGCGGCGACGTGCGTGGGGATGGGTGATCGGGCCGAACTCCACATCCTGGTGCCATACGCCGAGGCCGCGCGCCATGCGCTCGCCATCACCCATGAAGCCGTTGTCACCCGCGAGCGTGAGGTGGTGGTCGTCGATGTCGAGGATCGCCCCGGCGCCTTGGCCGACCTCGCCCGAATCGTGGCCGAGGCGGGTGTCGACATCGATCTCGTCTACGTGGCCACCAACAACCGTGTCGTGTTCGGCTCGAAGGATCTCGATGGCTTGAAGGCGGCGCTCGGTCAGCAGCACTGATCGAGGCGCGGACAATCTGATGGTGGCGAAACGGATCATCTCGGTCGTCGGCTGCCATGCCGAGGGCGAGCAAGGCGATGTGATCACCGGGGGAGTCCTGCCTCCGCCGGGCGACACGATGATGGCCAAGAAGCTGGCGTTCGAACGCGATCACGACGACATCCGTCGCTTGCTGATCTGCGAGCCGCGCGGATCGGTGGCTCGCCACGTCAACCTGATCGTGCCGTCGACACGCGACGATTGTGCAGCGGGCGCGATCGTGATGGAGCCGACCGAGTACCCGCCCATGTCGGGGAGCAACACGATGTGCATCGCCACCGTCTTGCTCGAGACCGGCGTGATCCCGGTCACCGAGCCGCAGACCCGGTTTCGTCTCGACATGCCCGCCGGGCCAGTCGACATCGTCGCCGAGTGCAGCAACGGCAAGTGTGTCTCGGTCACCTTGAAGAACGTGCCGGCGTTCGTGTTCGCCCTCGACGCTGCGCTGGAGGTTCCCGGACACGGCACGATCGCAGTCGACATCGCGTATGGCGGCATGATCTACGCCATCGTCGATGCCGCCGCCCTCGGCTTCGAGATCGCACCGCACGAGGCGCGTGACCTCGCCGTGCTGGGCGAGCAGATCCGTCTGGCTGCGCGCGAGCAGCACCCGGTCATGCATCCCGAACTGCCCGACATCGCCGGTGTGTCGATCGTGCAGTTCGCCGGGCCACTGACCCGCGACGGCGACCGGGTCAGTGCTCGCAACACCTGCATCGTGTCGCCCGGCCGCTCCGACAGGTCGCCAACGGGAACGGGCACCACCGCGCGCATGGCGGTGCTGCATGCGCGCGGGGTGTTGCACGTCGGCGGCGGGTTGACCCACTCATCGATCATTGATTCGCAGTTCCATGGCACGATCGTCGGCGAGACCACCGTCGGTTCGTTCCCGGCGATCGAGGCCACGATCCGCGGCCGCGCATGGCTCACCGGTCTGCATCACTACTTCGTCGATGCCGATGATCCATGGCCGACCGGATACGTGCTGTCCGACACGTGGGGTACGTCGACGTCGGTCGTGCAGCAGTAACCCGTGCAGCATCAAGAGCCGCGGGTCAGGGCTGGCGTCCTGTCCAGGCAACCAGCTGATCGATCAGCGGAGCGGCGCCACCCACCGCAACAGCATTGGCAAATGGCGCGTCGAACTGGAGGTTGGCCGGTGCGGTGGCCTTGAAGGCTTCCCACATCGGTGTCCGGTCGGCCATCGGCAGATCGCGGTGCATCGTGTCGAGCGCCAACTGGCAGACGGCGTCGTCCCACGTGGGGTGTTGGCCGGTCGCGGTGGCGATGTCCCATGTGTGCGTGGTGATCTCGCTGACATACATCGCCAACATCTCGCCGCCCGTCATGGTCGCCCACGGCAAGACCACCGAGCTGGTCAGCAGGGCATCGTCGGACCACACGTCGTCGACCGCGTCGGCGGCGACCAACCAGTCAGCCTCGTAGTCGAGGTGTTCGATGGAGGGATCACCGAGCGAGCCGGGTGCGAACGCCTCTTGCCCGCGGCCGATCGCGGCGACACGGTGGAGCACGAACACCAGGTGGTCGAGCAAGCCTTTGACGTTGTAGTCGTGACACGGCGATGCGAGGTCGAACTGGTCGGTGCGCACCCCGGCGATGATGGGGGTGGCGATGTCGACCGCAGCGACGAAATGTGGTCGTGGGTCGGTGGCGCTGGTGTGGTGAGCGGTGGTTTCGGGGGACGGGAGTGTTTCTGTGGTCATGTCAGCAGTGTGCGCTATGAAACAGGCCACCTGCTGTCCGGTTTATATGGAAAGATCCAGGCATGCGCGCTGACCGGCTGGTGGCCATCTTGTTGATGTTGCAGACCAGGGGACAGGTCACCGCGGCCGACGTGGCGGCCGAGCTGGAGATCTCCGAGCGCACCGCGCGCCGCGATCTCGATTCGTTGGGCGTGGCCGGGTTGCCGGTGTACTCGGTGCAGGGCCGCAACGGTGGCTGGCGACTGCTGGGCGATGGTCGAACCGACCTCACCGGTCTCACGTCGGCCGAGACGCAGGCCCTGTTCTTGCTGGCCGGCCCGCGGGCCACGACGCCAGAGCTGCGAGCCGCCTTGCGCAAGCTGGTTCGGGCCTTGCCGGAGCCGTTCCGCGAGCGGGCAAAAGCAGCGTCGGCCGCAGTGGTCCACGACGCAACTTGCTGGAGCGGTACGGGGGTGGAGCGACCGACACCCGTGCATCTGGACGCTGTGCAGACAGCGGTGATCGCCGGCAAGCAGATCGTGCTCGACTACGTCGCTCGCGCCGGCGTGCCCACGACTCGCACCGTGCATCCACTCGGGCTGGCGACGAAGGCCGGGTCGTGGTACCTCGTCGCCGAGACCGAGGCGGGGAGGCGCACGTTCCGCGTCGACCGCATTCAGTCGGTCACCCCGACTGACGACGACGTGGTGCGACCCGATGGGTTCGAACTTGCCGATGCGTGGCAGATGATCACCACGGAGGTCGAGCAGGTGCGCTTGCCGGTCGTCGTACGAGCGCTGGTCGAGCCGGAGTCGCTGTCGTGGGTCCGCTACTTGCTGGGCACGCGGCTCCGCATCGGGATGGCCGTCGCCGACGGCCGCGTGGCGGTCGAGATCCGCAGCCACAACGAACACTCGGTGGCCAGCGAGCTCGCCGGGTTCGGTCGTTGCGTCGAGGTGCTGGAACCGCACAGCGTGCGCTCGCGCCTCGCAGTCATCGCGGCCGAGCTCAGCGTGCTCTACGCCGGTACGGCCGCTGAGGCGAACTCGGC
>JANPOJ010000630.1:0-2822 GCA_031427935.1 Ilumatobacteraceae bacterium
CCGTCTCGCTCGTGCTGGCCCTGACCACGGTCGGCAGCACCGACACCACGGTCAACACCGGACTGTTCAACTTCGGGCCCACCAACCTGGTCGGTGGTCAGTCGTGGATGTTCGTGATCGCCGCGGTCGCACTGCTGGCGCTCGTGTGGTGGCTCGACGCGCAGGGCTATCACGGTGTCGGCACGAGCTTGGTCGTGGCGGCGGTCCTCTCCACCGCGTTCGCGGTGCTGAAGGTCGTCGAGAACCTCTCGTCGACCAGCAGCGCCTTGTTGTTGGCGGTCGCCGGCCTGGCGGTCGCCGTCGTGGGTGATCACGGGCAGCGTCGGGCCTCGACGTGGTTCGGTGTCGCGGTCGCGGCAATCGGGACCGTCGCCGCGTTCATCTCGGCGCTCGAGCCGAGCAGCACCGGAGACACCGCCACGTCGCTGATCTTCGCCGGCCTGGCCCTGGTCGTCGTCCCACTGGCCGTCAAGGCCATCCGCGCCTCGCGCTCGCGTGCTAGTGGCGAAAGTGTCGCTCCGCTGTGAACACCATCGCCATGCCGTGCTCGTCGGCTGCGGCGATCACCTCGTCGTCGCGGACGCTGCCGCCCGGTTGAATCACGGTAAGGATGCCGGCCGCTGCGGCGGCGTCGAGCCCATCGCGAAACGGGAAGAACGCATCACTGGCGCACACCCCGCCGTCGGCCCGACCGGCCGATCGCTCGGCGGCGATTCGGGCTGAGTCGAGCCGGTTCTGCTGCCCAGCGCCGATCCCGAAGGCCTGGCCATCTTTGGCGTAGACGATGGCGTTGCTGCTGACCGCAGCGCACACCTGCCACGCAAATCTCAGGTCGGCCCATTGCGATTCGGTGGGTTGGGCCTTGGTGACCACTCGCCAGGTCGACCGATCGAGGTTGACGGTGTCGACTTCCTGCACCAGCAGTCCGCCATCGATCGAGCGGATGTCGAGCGTGGCCCCGTACGGCGGCAGGCCGCTGAGCACACGCAAGTTCTTCTTCTCGCTCAGCACAGCCAACGCATCATCGTCGAAGGTGGGCGCGACGATCACCTCGGTGAACACCGCCGCCAATGCGTCGGCCAGCGCAGCGGGCACCGCTCGATTGAGTGCGACGATGCCGCCGAACGCGCTGACCGGGTCGCATGCATTGGCCTTGACGTAGGCGTCGGTGATGTCGTCGCTGACGGCGACACCGCACGGGTTGGCGTGCTTCACGATCACACACGCCGGCGCGTCGAATCGCTGCACGAGTCGCCACGCTGCCTCGGTGTCGAACAGGTTGAGGTAGCTCATCTCCTTGCCACCGTGCTGCACGGCGTCGTCCCACCAACTCCGCCGCCCCTCGACTCGATAGCGAGCGCCGGTCTGGTGCGGGTTCTCGCCGTAGCGCAACGACTGCGCCTTGGTCAGCGACAGGTGCATGTTCTCCGGCAGCACTGCATCGTCGAACCATGTCGCGATCTGGGCGTCGTAGGCGGCGATCTGCGAGAACGCATCGCGCGCGAGGCGGCGCTTGGTCGCCGCGCTGATCGCGCCTTCGGCGCGGAGCTCGTCGAGCACCACGCCGTAGTCCGCCGGGTCGACGACCACGGCGACGAACTCGTGGTTCTTGGCCGCGGCGCGCACCATCGCCGGGCCGCCGATGTCGATCAGCTCGATGCTCGGGTTCGACGCAAACGGGTACAGGTTGCACACCACCAGATCGATCGCCTCGATGCCGTACTCCGCCATGTCGGCGCGGTGCGATTCCTTGGTCGGGTCGGCCAGCAGACCACCGTGGATCTTGGGGTGCAGCGTGACGACGCGGTGGTCGAGGATGGCGGGCACGCCGGTGAGCTCGGCCAGGTCGGTGACGGGTGTGCCGGCCGCAGCGATCGCCTTCGCCGTACCCCCGCTGCTGACGACGCGCCAGCCGAGTTGATGGAGGCCAGCGGCGAATTCGACGATGCCGGCCTTGTCGTACACGGAGAGCAGCGCGGTGGGCATGGTCCGACAGTAGGTGACGCCGGGTATTCCACGACCCAGGCCTTTACAAGGTGTACGCGAAGAGATGGCGGCCAGCGAGGCCGCCATCTCTCGGGAGTCAGGGATCAGTTGTTCAGCGTTCGATCACGTGGCCGTCACGCAGATCACCGACACGGTGAACGTAGCGTTTGCGTTCTGGATGCGCGCTGCCCGGATCAACCAACTGTCGTTGGCCGAGTTCACGGTGGCGGGAGCATCGATGAACACATGCAGACCGTTGCCAGAGCTTTCCGAGTAGCCGCCGCCGATGGCCTTCTTACCGATCGGACACGTGGCGGTGTTCGTAACGGGAAGTGCATTGGTCGTCGAGACCGCCGCCGACGTCACAACTTCGTACCCGCTCAAGCCGCCGTTGGTGCCGTTGGTGCCGTTGGTGCCATTCGCCCCGGCAGTACCGGTTGCTCCGGTCGCTCCGGTCGCTCCGGTCGCTCCGGTCGCTCCGGTGTCGCCCTTGTCGCCCTTGGGCCCCGCGGAGCCCTGAGGCCCTTGCGTACCGGTGGCGCCGTTGGCACCAGTCGGACCCTGAGGCCCCGCAGCCCCGGTATCACCCTTGGCACCCGTTGCGCCAGTGGCACCAACCGCGCCTTGAGGCCCATCGGCACCGGTATCACCCTTCGCACCGTTGACGCCGGCAGAGCCCGTATCGCCCGTATCACCCTTGGCACCAGCCACACCCTGCGGCCCATCGGCACCCGTATCACCCTTCGCACCGTTGACGCCGGCAGAGCCCTTATCGCCCGTTTCGCCATTGGCACCAGCCACACCCTGCGGCCCATCGGCACCGGTATCACCCTGGG
>JANPOJ010000631.1:0-3601 GCA_031427935.1 Ilumatobacteraceae bacterium
CCCATGCGCTCAAATAATGCATCAAACTGGTCGCTAGCCCAAGTACTGCCTGCGGCGATAGCTACGTTTTCAATAGCAGTGAGATGCGGAAACAAGGCGTAGTGCTGAAACACCAGGCCCCTCGACGTTGGCTATGGCGACTTCCAGGCGCTCTTCTCGATCGACCTCCATGTGGAGGAGGCGGAGACCGTCTCCATCATCGGGGCCAACGGCGCGGGCAAGTCGACGCTGCTCAAGGCCATCGTCGGGCTGGTGCAACCGATGCACGGCGACATCCGCTACGACGGCCTGTCGATCGCCTCGACCCCTGCGCACAAGCGCGTCGCCCAGGGCATTGCGCTGGTGCCCGAGGGACGCCGCATCTTCCCCTCGTTGACGGTGGAAGAGAACATCGTGATCGGCGGCGACATCGGTCGTCCGGGTCCGTGGACCAAGCAGCGCGTGCTCGAGGCGTTCCCGCTGCTGACCCGGCTGCTGAACCGCAGCGGCGAAGGGCTGTCGGGTGGCGAGCGTCAGACGTTGGCCATCGCTCGAGCATTGATGGCCAATCCCCGTTTGCTGCTGCTCGACGAGGTGTCGCTGGGGCTGGCGCCGATCGTGGTGCGCCAGGTGTACGAGGCCGTGCCGGTGATCAAGGCGCAGGGCACGACGGTGCTGATCGTCGAGCAGGACGTCAATCAGGCGCTCGCCGTTGCCGATCGGTTCTACTGCCTGCTCGAAGGTCGGATCGCGCTCACCGGCACACCGCGTGACGTGACCAAGGAGCAGATCACCGAGGCGTACTTCGGCATGGCCGGCGGGAGCCACTGATGGTCTGGACCAACGCCATCATCCAAGGCGTTCTGCTCGGCGGGTTGTACGCCCTGTTCGCGACCGGACTGTCACTGGCGTTCGGCGTGATGCGGCTGGTCAATTTGGCCCACGGCGACCTGGCGATCTTCGCCGCGTTCATGACGCTGTCGATCTCCAGAACGCTGGATGTCAATCCGCTCGTCGCCTTGCTGATCGTGATCCCGGCCGCGTTCGTCGTCGGCTACATCCTGCAGAGATTGATCTTCGATCGGGTCGTCGGCGTCGACCCCGCCTTCCAGATCGTGGCCACGTTCGGCCTCGGCATCGTGATCCAGAACGCACTGCTCGAGAAGTACACGGCCGATACGCAGGGCCTGAACGTGGGCACGTTGAAGACGTCGACCATCAAGGTCAACGACACGATCGGGATCGGTTGGCTGCCGCTGTTGACGTTCATCACCGCCGTCGTCGTGCTCGGTTCGTTGGCGCTGTTCCTGAAGCGCACCAAACTCGGGCGAGCGTTCCGGGCGACCTCAGACGATGCTGATGCGGCACGGTTGATGGGCATCGACATCAAGCGCGTGTTCGCGGTGGCGATGGCCCTGGCGATCGCCACGGTTGCGCTCGCCGGCGTGCTGTTCGGCGCGCGGTCGTCGTTCGATCCGTTTGTCGGCCCCGCACGGCTGATCTACGCGTTCGAGGCCGTGATCATCGGCGGCCTCGGCTCATTGTGGGGCACACTCGCTGGTGGCATCACCCTCGGCGTTGCCCAGGCGATCGGCCGCCAGATCAACCCACAGTGGGGCGAGTTGTTCGGTCATGGCGTGTTCCTCGCCGTACTGGTGCTGCGCCCGACCGGCATGTTCGGAAAGGCGCAAGCGCGATGAGCATGCGAGTCGTTCGAGGCACGGTCGCCAGCAAGGTGTTCGCCGTCGTGGCGTTGGTCGCGGTGATCGCGCTGGCCGCGCTGCCGTCGTGGGGCTCGGTCTCGCTGCAGCGCAAGATGGTCGAGTTGCTGACGCTGGTCGCCCTGGCGGTGATGTGGAACCTGCTCGCCGGTTTCGCCGGCGTGGTCTCGGTCGGTCAACAGGTGTTCGTCGGCCTCGGCGCGTACTCGATGATCGCGTTGGTCAACGTGCACGGCCAGAACCTGTACCTGTCGGTGCCGCTGTCGGCGCTCATCGCTGCGGCCGCCTCGATCCCGATCGGCCTGATCGCCTTCCGATTGCGAGGCAGCTACTTCGCGATCGGTACGTGGGTCGTGGCCGAGGCCGTGAGCCTGATCGTGATCCTGCAGAAGAGTCTCGGCGCCGGCAACGGCGTGTCGCTGAAGGTGAAAGGCTACGCCCTGGCCACCCGCCAGGACAACAGCTACTGGTTTGCACTGTTCGTAGGAGTCGGTGCTGTGGCGCTGACGTACCTGGTGTTGCGCTCGCGCCTCGGGCTGCAGATGCAGGCCATCCGCGACAGCGAGGATGGCGCACGAGGCCTGGGCGCCAACGTGTACCGCACACGGTTCCTGGTGTGGGTGCTGGCTGCGTTCTGGACCGGGTTGGCCGGCGCTACGTACTACCTCCAACAGTTGCGCGTGCAGCCGGCGGGAACAGGTGGTGCGTTCAGCGTGGTGCAATGGACGGCACCGATCATCTTCATCGTCGTGATCGGGGGTATCGGAACCATCGAGGGCCCGGTGATCGGCGCGGTGTTGTACTACGTGCTGCGTGACCGCTTCAAGGATCACCAGACCGTGTACCTGATCTCGATGGGTGTCATCGCGATCGGTGTTGCCCTGCTGTTGCAGGGCGGAATCTGGGGCACGATCCGCCGCAAGTTCGGCGTCGACCTGTTCCCCGTGCGCCGCCGCCTCGTCGAGTAGCGATCTGGGCGCCAACGGTTTCCGTTACGACTAGCAGTGAGAGGCCCATCGACGCGACACCACTCGCGGCCCGGTGGCAACAGTCGGAGACAATGAGTCGTCGGTGCGAAACGCTGTGCAGATCGCCGCGATCGGCACCTGGCGACGTTCCGACGCGGCGCGCACGAACACGATCACCGCGTCGAACGCATGCGTCCACAAGTCGTTGGACCGACGTCGTTCGACCGAAGCAGAAGAACTCGCCAACCGCTCGGTACCGATTCCAGATTCTCATCAGCCTCGAGGCCGTCGAGTAGTACCGACACCGGATCGCAACGTCGGCTCGCCGAGCGCCGAACTGCGGATCTCGCGCACACTCCCCACGGAGTGTGCGATTGTGAATCGGGGAGTGCCGGCCGACTCTTCCGAGTGTGTGCAACGAGGTAGCGCCGCACTACCGCTCCGCGCTCAGTCCGAGCGCAGCTCCGTCGCCTGTGACCACACTGCTTGCCAGTTGCCCTCGTTGCTTCGATAGCAGTCCGTGTGCCAGCACTCGATCGTCGTCGCCGGCGACCGATGAAAGCCGATACGCACTCGATAGCGGACGAGCGCGATCTGTTCGTCGCCCCAGACGTCCATCGAGGTGGTCGGCTCGAGACGAGGTAGTGGAGTTCGCGCGTGGCAACGGCGAGCAGGTATTCGGTCTTCGACAATGCGACACCTCGCGGGGTGATCAGTTGGTAGTCCGCGGCGTGCAGCCGCTCCGCGACATCCATGTCGGCATTGACGAGCGCCGTGATTCGAGCAGTTTCGATTCTGCGGAGATGGTCCGCTTCGGCTGGTGTCACGTCTCAGCCTCACTGTGACCTGTCATTTGGGTGAGGCTATAGAAGTCGACGTCGGCACGGCAGTCACGGCCAGCGTGCAGCCAAGAAGTCGACGATGCTTCGACGG